>CAYSVV010000010.1:0-11473 GCA_964434695.1 uncultured Methanosarcinales archaeon | reverse complement strand
ATCTCCGCGCGTTTCCTTGTTTCAAGCATCCTTTCCAGTTCATGCCTTGAGGACGTAGGCTCCAAGGATGTTCTTTTTCAGGCTCTTGGGTATCCGCGATTCATCGCTGAATAATATCAAGTGCGTTTTCCTGCCGAGCTTTCTCTCGGCAGCCGACAGGTCCGGCAGGGTCTTTATCCCGCTTATCACCGCGATATCGATGTCGCTGTCCTTGGCCACGTCTGCTTTCGAAGCGGAGCCGAACATTATTATGTTCGATGTGGGGAAATGTCGAGTGAGGACTGGAAGGACGGTCGCGCCCAGGCGTTCTCTCCAGTAGATGCGGGAAAGCTCGATGAATCGAGGGTCCTCTTTCTGTGCGCTGAATAGCAGGTACCTGCGTTCATTCCTGGATGACAGCAGGCCTTCTTTTTCCAGCGCTTTCAACCGCGCCGACGCCGTGGCAGGGCTAGTTCCCGCGACCTTCGCATATTCCCTGACGCCGTACTCGCGGTGGCAGTCCTCGAAGAACGGGCGAAGTATGTTCAATATTTCTAACATATGTTCATAATAGTGAACATTATTAATAAAACTTCCGGCCGTTCGCTTCAAGGCACGTGCGTTAAAGTTTAATATTGAAGCATCCCCACAATGCCATGACCGCACCCATGTTCTACGCCTACAAGGACGCGCTGACCAAGCGCTTCATCTGCAACGGCTGCAGGAAGTTCTTCGACAGCTGGGAAGATGCCAATGCCTGCGCCCGGAAGCACCGCGAGGAACGCCCTAAACCGGAGTGACTCGCACGTAGACCTTGCAGGCCGGGTGCTGATTGCGGTACTCCGCCACCTTGTGCAGAGTGTCCATCAACTCATTCCTTCGGGCGAAAGGCATCGACAGCCGGTTGTTGGAATAATTCTTGCTCTCGTCCCAGTGCCACTTCACGCCGGGCACCCTCAAAGCTTCAGGATTCTTATTGGCGCTGAAGGTGTTCCAGACATCCATCCAGGGCTTGTTGGAGGAGCTCTTGAACTCAACTTTGAATCTCCTGTTCAGCGGTTTCGCGAAAAGATCCTTGTCGTCGAACAGCTTCCAGGACTTCTCGTCCAGTACGTCGTAGCCGTGCAACGGGAAGACCCCATTCACTATGGCATTGTAGGTCGATTCCACCTTGTCCGCCAGCACAGGAACGATGTATCCGTTGCTGGAGGCGGCCTCGCGTAGCCTCTCGCTGAATCCAGGAGCTACCCTTTCCAGCTGTTTGGCCACGACGCCCATCATCATCGAGTATTCCTTGTCGATCCTGAACGCGTCCAGCGCCTGGAAGATGCCGGAGATGTCTCTCCTTCGTATGCCGTCGTGCTCCTTGAAGTCGGGCAGTCCGCCTTTGTATGGATTGGGCCTGTCGTCCGTGACCAGACCCTGCCAGTATACGTCCTTTCCGGCCAACTCTGCCTTGTGGGCTTCCCAGGAAGCAAGCCTGGACAAATCAACGCCCTCGTGCTTCTTCAAAGCATCGTAAATGTTGTCGACGACCTTCTTCTGGGACGGGAAAAGGAACCTGGCGCCGCGGAAGTTCTCGAGGTTGGCCTTTGGCTTGGAAGAACGCAACTCGCGCTTTCCATCCTCGGCGCTCCTGCCTGGCGTCGAAAGCCCGGCCTGGTCCACCAAAGAAATCAGGTAATCTAGTTTCTTCGAGGTATCGGCGTCAATGGGCTGCGCTCTGGACAGGTAAATCCTGAAATCGCGCATCTCTTTCTCGCGGCAATGCAGTGCTTTCTCCAGCGACGCGGGAATTATCCCTTGTCCCACCATCGGGCGGAGTTCACTCTGCAAAGCGCGCAATTGCGCTCCTGTCTTGCCCACTCTTGCCGCCATGGCGCGGACATCGAGCCCGCAGTCATTTGCGCCCGTGGCCGCCGGCAAATAGGCCAGCTTCTCCAGCTCTTCAGGAGCGAGGACGCAGCCTTCCTGCAACGCGACCTTTGTGTCGAGAGGGATTCCTGCCGCGCTCTTGCGGTAGACTTTGGCAATGGCCTCGAAAACCTTGGGCGCCTCTTCCAACGGCAACATCCTTGTGAGGCAGTCGCGCTCGGTTTCTTCAGTGTCATGTGCTGTCTCGAAAAGATCGACGGCGTCGCGCAACAGCTTGTATTCATCCTTGCGCAGGCTGTAGTCGACGTCTTCCTCGCTCTTGTGCGCGGCGCGCACTCTTTCTCTTTCGCCGTGTATAATCGCTGACACCGTGCGGTATTGTTCGCCGAATTTGCGGGTATCCACGAACCGGTTGGCTTCTTCCTTGTTGATCTCCTTGCGGACTTCAACGTAGCCGGGCAACGCGCGGTAGACGGCCAATGCCTCGGCGCGGGACATCACTGCCTGGTCTAGCCAGGCGCGCAGCGTGCGCTTGACAGTGGTGGCGCCCTTGACAAGGGCCAGCGATTCGATTTCCTGATCAAGGTCAGGTCTTTCAATGTGATTGAAAGCGTCGGCATCCTCGTCGAGCTTTCCCAAATAGGCGATGTCCTTTCTCAACAACCCGATCAATCCTTCAGAAGGTTCGCGCTTCCATTGGAAGACGGCGGCCATTATCCTGGCGAAGTCCTCCTGGTCAGGCACGCCCTTTGCGTTGACGTAGGCGGCCTTGATTTCTGAAGGAAGATCCCCCAGATGGCTTTCCACCCAGGACAGGTCGCTGTTGAACGCGTTCGGGTCGAGCAATGTCTGTCTCACCATTCCGGTCTCGCGCAGCTTTCCGCGGGTGCAGTCCAGTAGAGTGCGGTAGTTCTTCATGAGCCCGGGGCAGCCAGTTACTTTGTCGAAGAAATCATCCATATCTCCGTTGTCTTTGTAGCTGCGTCCATGGCTCGCTGTTTTCGGCGGCTTGAATCCGGTCGAGATTATGTCATCGAGAGTATCAAGATGGTCTGCCCCTACTTTGACTTCGCCCACCTCGCCGATCGGTCCTTTGCCGCCGCCGACGCCCGCCGCTTTGGCCAGGGATCCGTCCTTGTCGTAGGCCCGCAGGTCCAGGACGTACATCCAGCGCAATGACTGGCCGGATACATCTGCTTTTCCAACGCGCTTGTTCTTCTCGGCTTCTTCCACTCGCACACACTTGCGCTCGAGATAGCCGTTCCACTGCCGGACTCCGGCGGAATCAAGCACGCCGAGGACGTGGTTCAGTAAAGCCAACCCGTTGGTGTTCTTCTCTTCAGTGTAGCGGGAAGCGAGCTTCTCAAGGCGCTTTCCAGCGCCGCGCATGTCGCATACGGCGCGTATCAAGTTTGATGTTTCGATTGCCATGGGAGTAGTATGTGCGGTCAGGCCTATTAACGTGTGTGGTTACTTTAGTTACCTCTTACGCCTGCGCTTGAAGAACATCTTTCGGGGTAGTATGGTGCGCATGATGCTCCTGCTTTTCTTCAGCAGGGTATTGTGTGCCAGGTACTTGCCCCAGTTGAGATGGGCGAAATGGGAGACCTCGTGCAAAGGCGCCGTGACCACGGTGTGTACTATATTGCGATAGGATGTCGAGTCCACCTGGCGCATCTCCTTGATGCGGGGCATGAAGACCAGCGCGGCCAGCGCCCTGCCAAGGCCGCTAAGCAAGAAGAGAAGCACGAATGGAGACCAGAACAGCGTGTTGTGCTCGGCGATCCAGCCGCCGGTCAATCCGCCCAGGAACGCGGCGGTGCCGCTCATCAGCGTCAAGTAGGATATGCAGGTCGTCCTGCGTTCGGGGCTGGTGCAGTCGAAGATGAACGTGTAATGCGATATCTCGTAGCCCGCCCATACTGTGCCGGCAATGGCGTGCACGATGAAAATCCAGGCCGGATCGGTGGATACCAGCCAAAGAACCGGAATCACGGCCAGCGCCGGACCGGACAAGGTCAGGATTCTCCTCGAGCCGTATCTGTCGCAGAGCCTGCCCCAGACAGGCATGGCGATTATCTTGGCCAACACGGTAGTGGACGTGATGAGGGTGAACGTGATGTATCCCATATGCAGGTCCTTCAGCATATATGCGGCGAAGAACGGCCCTGAGAGGTTAACGGCGAAGCTCATGGACGCGATGTAAAGAGCGAACTTGCCGAAGTTGCGCCACCAGGCGACCTTGATGAATTGCCAGAATGAGAACTGCATCTTAGGGTCGAGATGGAACGGCGGGTCGTACTTGCGCGTCAGCATAGACGCCGAAAGCGCGCGGGCGACGAAGGCCACGATGAAAATCGCGACGAAGCCCAGGTACTCCCAGCCATACCCCTTGAACAAAGCCAGAGTGCCTCCAGCGGCAAGGGTCGATAGAAGATAGGCAGAATTCGCCACCCTGTTACGCAGGCCGAAATAGCCGCCGCGTTCTTTCGCGGGCACCAAATCGCCCATCCAGCTGTTCCAGGCAGGGCCGGCCAAAGCGCCGGCGATGCTGTACAAGGTCGTTATCGCTATCAGCGCCCAGGGTCCGAATGAACCGAGCCAGAACAAAAGCGTCATTGGAAGCCAGGTCAGTGATTGGAGGTAGCTCAGCGCGACCACGATTCTCTGCCGCGAGCTGATTTTCTCCATCAGCCAGTTGCTGCCCATCTGCGCTGTCGAGCCGACTATCTGAGGTATACCGCTCAACAGTCCGAGTTGGACGCTGGTGCTTTGCAGGAAGACGGCGAAAGCGCCCACGAAAGCGTTGCCGAAGCCTATCATCACCGAGGCGACAGCACCTTCTATCGTCGATATCTTCAGGCTCTTCCGCTTTAAACGAGTTTCTTTGTCTATCATTTCAGTATAGGTGGAATTTCCAGGTTCGTTGTCTTGTTTATCAATCCATACTGGATTATGTTCTCTTCTATGGATGTGACTAGGATAGGAGTGGTGTTGGTCGCCTTGAACCTCGCGTCGAGCCGGTTAATGGTCACCTCAAGACCTTCGCTAAGGGTGCGCAAAGTGCCGGAGCTGTTGAAATCACCGAATTCGACATCGATCGTGGTTCCATCCATGAACTGGGCCCTGAACGGCGCGTTCGAGAATGTCGGATCCAGGTTCGCGGATTCGTCGGCGAGCAACTGCGTGCCGTTGGCATCGAATATGGACACGGACACAGGCACGCTCCCGCTGTCTGAAGGCGATGAATTCGAGATGAGCTCGAACCTGCTTTGGTTGACTGTTATCTCGACGATTAATTCAGTGAGGTCGCCTGATGAAAGGTCATCCGCGCTCCTTAGGCACAGTTCGTTGTCGATGACGAGTTCATAATCCAGAGGAGTGATGTTGGCCAAGAAAGCATCGCTAATGAGCGTTACCTGTAGGTTGGTCTCGTGGGCGTAGACGCTATTCAGGAAACCAGCATAGTCTGACTGTCTATTCCCAAACGAACGTATCGGCCAGGCAACGCTGAAGTTCACCCATCGAGTACCGTCCGCAATAAGGTAACGGTTGGATTTGAATCCTAAAACATCTGAATAGTCGCGGAGAATGTCGTCCTCGTAGAACGCTGCCTTGAGCCCGCTCTCGGAAGTCGAGAAAACGTGCTGCGACTGTCTTGCCGAGTCTGTTATGGAATGTACCAGCAGGAGTAAGGGCAGCATGAAAAGCACGGTTATCACTGTCGCGAGCAACCCGCGTTTGCCTATCTGTACCAAATCGCCACCTCCGCGACGTGGGTCGGCTTTCCGGCAGGGTGGAACGTGCGACGATGGATCGCCACGAGAGTGGTGGTCACGTTCATGCAGCCTGGGCGCGAAACCGCGCCTATCCTTGTGAGGTTGGAATCCACTAAACCGGTGGAGTTGTAGACCGAGAGAGATGCGCAGACGTTCGAAGGCAATGTCGAGAGCAACAAAGAAAGCTGCGTCGTCGAATCCTCGTTCACCGCGTCGTTAAGGGTGTTGTTCTTCTCCAATACTGCCAGCGTGTCGAACGCGATCGTAGATAGCTGGGACTCGTCGAAAGTCGGGCTGCCGAGAGCGGACAACTGGAGGAACGCGGTCGTGAGCAACGCCAGGAAGAGCGCGGTGGCAAGTATGGCGTCGATGGTGTAGAACACCCCTTTCTTACCTATCCCCATAGTTTCACCGTCACCCTGGCCCAGCTGCCATTGAGCAGCGCGAACCTCTGTTGCACTGCCACGACAGTGGCATTAGTCGAGTTGAGCCCTACCGAATACTTCTGGCCGAAACCGGTCCCGTTCCAGCTTCCGACGACTATGCTGAAACCAGTGGTCTCGCCAAGTCCGAGGGCGTTTTTAGAATCGTTGTAATCCGCGGCAATGAGATGATCTATCTTGCGACCGTCAAGGATCCAGGGTTCCGAGGCAATGCCTATGGCCGAAGCAGAGTTCACGTCGCTCCAGTTCGCAGGATGGCCGGTGTTCACCACAAGGGAGCTTGACACGTCACGAACGGTTTCGTGGATGATGCTCTGCTTGTCGTAGAGCGCGTTGCGTTCGTAGGAATACACCCAGAGCAGCGAAGAGGCGGCTATGACGAAAACCACCACGGTGAACCCTATCACTATGTCCAGCGAGAATATCTGGGCTTTACCCAATGGTCACCTCTCCGTCGATGTTGCTGAGAAAAACAGTCCCGTTGATTCCGGAGAGCCGTCCGGTGATGGCTCCTGTCACGGTCTTGTAGGATTGCGTGCGGTTGCCTCCGTCATATACTATGACAATCGACCTGTTGGCTGGGAACACGAACAGGGAATAGTCGTCCTCGTTGTCTATCCCTCTGGGCAGCACCAGCGCCCTCTCGGCGTTGTCTCCTGCGAGGTATACCGCATTTATCTCCAATCCAAGAGTCTTGACCAGCTCGTCGGCTCTGCTCTTCAAGCTCTCGGCAGACGCGTCATCGTACCTGCTGGACGCGACTCCTGCCAGCACGAGAAATACTATCAGCATTATGGCGAGCGTTATCATGAATTCAGCGGAAGCCTGACCCCTCATTTCTTCATGAGCGCATATAATGCGCCCATCATCACCCCGAAAACGCAGATTATCGCAAGGAAAGGAACCAATGGTGAGTTGTTTGATGTGTTATCGATAGGTTCAGGAACTGGTTCTGGTGGTGGCGCATAGGTGGAATCAATAGACACCTCGACGCTGTCTGTTCCGATGCCGATAATACGGAAATTTATGTTCTCGTTATCTAGACGCATGCAATACTCCCCTTTATCGACGATGAGGGTGCGTCCGCCCTCGGCGCAGGTTCCAGCGCTCACTGGATAGATCGAGGACACAAGAACCATCTTGCCCAGCGACCTGAAGAAACTCACTGTCGCGCCGGCCTCGTCCGCTGATGTGAGATTGCCAGTGGTGAGTAGCAGGGCCGTCGTGGGAAGCGTTCCTTCAGAAGCGACCGGTACACTTGCTGCCAAGGCTAGCGGAAGCACGAGCAAGGTTGCCAGGATCCAGGCACTAGCTTCCATAGTTGATCCTCGCGATGCACATCTTGGTTGTGACGATGCCATCATTGTCGACGCTCCAGATTGTGGTTCCGTTCACGCCGCTTATGGCCTTGATATTGCCGCTCTTGTCAGTCGCCACGATATCGGGCGTGAAGTCGTTGTTGACGTCCCAGACCGTGGCGGATTCCAGATAGTTGGAGAAGGCATCAGAGCTCCAGAGCTTGTTGCGCGTCTTTCCGTCGATAACAGTGATCTTCTTCGCGGTGTAGTTGCCGTAGATTATCTCAGTATAGCCGTCGTGGTCGATGTCCGCGGTCTCGAGCACGTCACGGGCGCCGCCGGCCACGGAGTGCGTGAATACCTGCGCGCCACCATTGCCGTTGAACACGTAGATGCTGCTTCCTCCGTTGGTCAAAGCGACGATGTCGCTCCTGCTGTCCGCGGTGAAATTGCCCAGCGTGACAAGGTGCACGTCCCCTCCTATGGTGCCGGTGTTCCAGAGAGCGTTTCCACTCTCGCCCCTTCTCACGTACACTCGGTCGTCCTGCGCGCCGAATGCCACGTCGTCATAACCGTCATTGTTGAAGTCGTATACCAACAGCCTGTTGGCGGTGAAGTCAGCGCTGTTGCCGATGTTTATGGACCAGTCCAATGACCCGTCATCGCCGTGCCAGGCGCGCAGATAGCCGCGTCCTGATTTCGGATCGGTGCCGAAAATGTCCGGATATTCATCTCCGTCGGTATTGCCCAACGCGATGACGCGGAAAGCGCCATCCGAGCCAGGGAAAGGACCATCTGCGTAGACAACGTCCTCTACGTTGGTGGTGTTGGTGATATAGGCCCTTCCTAAATTGCTGCTCCAGAACAAATATCGGTCATTGACAGGATTGAGCACGCTCATTATGCTGTCGCCGGAAATGTTCTTGGTCCACCAGGCGCTGCCGTCAGGTCTTGCCGCGAAGATGTTGGACGTGCCGTTCTTCGCGTAGAATATCTCGTCATAGCCGTCATAGGTGACATCTCCTATGCCTATTGAATCAGGATAATTGGTCGCGTTTATGCGCCATATTTCGGTGCCGTTGTCGAGTCCCAGGGCGGCGATATGGCCGTTGCTGCCGCCGCGCCGGGCCATGACCAACGCATAGTTGCGCGAGTCCTCACTGGCCCTTATGATTGTCCAGTTCGTCGACGCGAAACTCCCTGCGCCGGTGATGTCGGTGGCGTAGCAGTTCCAGTGTATCGTGCCGAATCCCATTGGTATGGAGACCGTGCAGTTCCCCGAGGTGGAGTTCACCTCGCAGGATGAAGTTATGTTGAACGCTCCGCTGATGTTGGTCCAGATCTCGATGCGCTGGACTATCTTGGGCGATGTTGCGGTGCACATCAGGGTGACGTTCACAAAATCGCTCTCGTCTCGGACGGCGATGGCCGGCCCGCCATAGGCCGGATTGATGTCCGCGCTGCCTGTCGCGAGGACGGTCACATCATCGTCGACGGCGTAGTTCGTGTCGATGTCATCTTCTTTGTAGGTGAATTCCCTGCCAGCTAGATAGGTAAGCACAGGATGGCTGCCGTTGGAGAATATTACTGTGTAGTTCGTGTCCAGTCCGTTGTTGACGTTGTGCAGGTGCGTCAGCGGTTCAAGATCGGTTTTGGCCAGCTCGGTCATGCCCCAGGTCATGTCGTCGCCGTGTAGGACAATGGGGACATTCCTATTGAACAACTCGGACAGCGTCTGCAATGTGACGCGCGTGTCCATGGGCCAGCCCGGGTTGACGAACCAGATCAGGTCATAGCCTTCGGTGTCGTTGACGCGCAGGCCTCCATAGGGCTCGTTGATGAGAGTGTAGTTGATGTCCTGGCGGTCGAACATTTCTATAGTGTAGTTCACGTCGCCTATGTCCTCGCCGTGGTGGTTTCCGTCCAGAACCATCAACACCTTCGTGTCGGCGCAGTCGCAGCCGCAGGGACGCGACAGTCCTTCGTCAACCCGTCCATCGCAGTTGTTGTCAAGGCCGTCGCAGATTTCGGGTTGCGGACCAGTTATCTCGGTGCAGTCTCCCCAATAGCCACTCTCACAGTTCTGGATGCCTGAGCCGCAAAGTGTAGGGCAGGCTCTTTGTGCTCCGCTGGTGCAGGCGCAGTTGACTTCATCGGTTAGTCCATCGCAGTCATTGTCGAGCCCGTCACAGACCTCTTGAGAGGGCAGAACAGCTCCCTCGCAGGATCCCCAATCGCCACCCACGCAATGCTGCGTGCCGAGGGCGCACTCGCCGATGTTGGATATTCCGCAGCTCTCTGAATCTATGTCGTCTATCGCGCCGTCGCAGTCGTTGTCGATTCCATCACATAGCTCTTCGTCCGGGCCGATGTCTCCTTCGCAGGATCCCCAGGATTCTGCGTCGCAGGTCCTGTTGCCGAGCGAGCACTGGCCGACGTTGGTGCCGCATACCTCTATGGTGCCGTTCGTGCAATTGCATTGTATGTTCTCGTCGACATAACTGTCGCAGTCGTCGTCTATGCCGTTGCATAGTTCATTTATGGGCGGTATGCCTTCACACAATCCCCAGGCGCCACCCACACACTGTTGCGTGCTCTGACGGCAGGCCCCCAGGTCGGTGCCGCAGGTGCATTTGCCTGTGCTTGTCATAAGCCAGTTCACCATGCTTCCAATCAAGGCTTCCGCCTGCCATTGCGGCTCTATCTCGCTCATCGTAAGCAGAGTTGTCATGACCAGGCCGCGGCTTCCGTAGCTGGTCCATCCATCCATGGGAGTGCCGAGCGTAACGTTGGGAAGGTCGTCGGTGGACATCACAGTGAAG
This sequence comes from uncultured Methanosarcinales archaeon, assembly GCA_964434695.1. Lineage (GTDB taxonomy): Archaea > Nanobdellota > Nanobdellia > Woesearchaeales > ARS49 > CAYSVV01. The sequence continues at coordinate 1,277 of CAYSVV010000010.1, read as the reverse complement.
TTCTGTCCCCAGGTGATTTGGCCGATGTCATCAACTGCGCGACAGCTCCAGCTCATCCAGCCATAGTCCAGGTTAACACCGGCCGAGCAGTTCTGGCTGCTGACGTTGCTGGCCAATGTGCAATTATGGGTGACGCTCCAGCTGCCGGAAAGATTCGTCCATATCTCGACTGAAGACAGGTTGAAGTCGTCCGATGCAGAGCAGTTCAGCGAGAACAATGAGTCCAGCAGAGCCACTCCATTCCCAGGAGCGCTCATCACGACGTTCGGCGGATCGTCAGGAGTACAGGTAGAAAAGTCCCAGGTGCAATCCGCGGCGCATTGCAGCTCGCCACCTCTGTAGCCCAAAGTCACGCAGGTCTGATTGCTGTGCGCCCCGAGGTCGCACTGTTCTCCGAGTTCGCGGATTCCGTTGAGGCAGAGCTGAGGACCGTAGCTTATGTTCGTCGCGTTCGTGGTTATGAGGACGTAGGGTAGTTTTGACTCGACAAAAACAAGCATCCCTCCTCCTATCGGAGGAAGGTTTCCGCTAACGTTGAATCCAAATCCTCGATATACTTCCCGGCTGTTGTTCCCGCACATCACTGTGAAATGCACTGTCCGGTTGAATATCGCGACGGATGCCAGTTCCGCGGGCATCTGAACGAACACGTTGGTGCGCGAGCCGACGGCCTGGTTGTGTATCGCCTCGGCGGCATTGGCGATGATGTCAATGGCGGCCTGGGCAAGTCCAACCGCGCTCTGGCAGTTGTTGCGCTGAGTGATCTGTTGGTGAATTGCGACTATGCTGATCAGGACAATCACTGCCACGGCAACGATTATGACCATTTCCGCCCCTGCCTGCGCCTTTCTCATGGCGCCACCGAAACGCGGACTCCTGTCCCTATATTCTCCACGTTGACCCAATAGTTCGACCTGTCGACGGTCAGGTTGCCGGTGATGTTGAAGCCCAAAGGCCGCAGAAGAACGCTGTTGCCTCCTGTCGTGAGCCGCGTGATGCTTATGTAATTGTCCCGCGTGGTCAGGTTGACGGTGTTGACGGGTATCTGCACGAAAACCTGCTGCCTCGCTCCCGGACTTTGCCTCCAGACTGAAGTGGCGGCTGCTACAATATCCTCAACGGTCGCCTCGGCCTGCCCTGATTCATAACCTGCCGATGCCGTGCTTCTTATGCCCATGAAAATACCTGTCAAGATTATGATGATTATCAGCCCGGCAGCAATAAGGATTATACTCTCGGTAGATGCCTGGCCGCGCATTATGCTAAAGGCTTAGCCT
>CAYSVV010000009.1:0-11782 GCA_964434695.1 uncultured Methanosarcinales archaeon | reverse complement strand
TAGAAAGTTCGTCGCCTACGACAAGGAAGGAAAGATCTGCGGCTTCGCGTTCTACGACCCGATGTACGAAAAAGGAAAGGTCATCGGCTACTCTGCCAACACCGTGAGATGCGACGAGCGCAGATTCGGCAAGCTGAGCGTCGCCGTCCACATGGCCGCGGCGGACATATTCAAGGAAGAGGGCAAGACCCGGCTGAACCTCTGCATCGCGCCGTTCGACCAGGTCGATGATGGCACTTGGAACGACGACCTGGTCACGAGGTTGTTCCTGAAGACCTGCTACAACTACGGGGAGTACGTCTACAATTTCAAGGGACTTTCATATTACAAGGCAGGTTTCAAGGCGCCGACGTCCAACGTTTATTTCGCCACCAACAGGATTATCGCGGTGAACGACATGTATCTCGCGTTCTACTCCTCAGGCATAGCTGCGAGCTATCCTGGCACGATTGGAAGGCTAGCCGCGGGAATGATGGCAGCACCCATACGAAAAATCAGACGGTCGCTGGTCAAAAAGAAAGTCGACGAGAAAAAGAAACCCTGATCACTGATTTCTGGAAACCAGGCGTCGCTTGCACGGACGAGTCACGCCCGAAATATTGCTTGAAACCTTCGCGGACAATCTTTGATATCAAGTCGACGCCGAGAGGATTTACACCGCCGAATATCTCGCGTGAATCGTTCATGTACGAGTTGTTGTCGCTCATGATGATGCAGGAGTTGCCCGCTATCCTCGCGAGAGCCAATCTTCCATAGCCGATGGACATCAAGGACTGCAGCATGCGCGTGACGTTCTGGGCAGTCATCTTCGCACCATGCAAAGTCTTGTCGAAAGTGTCCTCCACTATTATCCGGGCCACTTCATCCTTCAACGCGGAAAATTTCTTCTGCCCGAGCAATGCGAGCAATATCTTGTCGAGCATGATGTGCTCATAGACCGACATGTTGAAACCCTGGTTGCCCTTCAGGATGAACGACCCATCGCCGAAAGTTATGTTCTTGCGTTGGAAGAGTGAGAAGTTCAGTTTGCGTTTGAGCGCCATGGACCTCGTCTTCTTGGCGATGTAATCTTCCTTGAACGGCAATTTCTTGAAGAACGCGAACTTCGGCGGCGCAGCCATGGTGTTCATCTGGTATTCGCAGCGCTTGGCTCCCTGGGCCATGCATTTCGTCTCGTGGCATTCAATGGGAAAATCGTCGAAGAGCGGTTCCGCTCCACCGGACAGGATTCCGCACAGGTAATGGTCGACCGGATTTTTCTGCTTGCCTCGGAGTTTGGCGTAGTTGATCGCCAAGTGTGACCTCTCGCCAGTCATCTGCAGATCCAGGTGCTTGTTGTTGTATTTCATGGAAGCTATCTCCATGTAACCGAACCCATCCTGAGTCGCGCCATTGACGAAGTCCGGCAGTTTCTTCTTGTCGAAACCGAATTTCTTCATAAGTATAAGCGTCGAGTTCTTTCCGTAAAGACGCCCGAGCCAGTACATTATGGAATCAGCCTGATCCGTCGTCTGTTTCAGCGTGTCATAGATGTGCACCATCGCCCGCAACGGAGTGAACACGGATGGATCTCCCCAGACGGATATGACCCCGTCATTTACCGAAAAACCGCCGTAGGCGAGCATATGGTTGAAGAACTCGCTGACTGCCCCTTTCTCTTTCTTGACATAGTAGATGTAGCCGTCTTTTTTCTTGTCCTTTGGCATCTATCCCATCCTACTCTATGGTGTGCACGACGATTCCCTTCTTTCCGATCTCAACCGGATGGACGTCCTCGTCGTTCTTTGTCGCGCGCATCTTGCGCACGATCAACGACCTGCTGAAGTCTCCACCGAGAGACTCGAAGCTGATCTGCACCACGCCGTCGCACACGTACTCTCCGAGCACTTCACCGTCCGTAACTTCTGATATCAGCAGACTTGTGCATCCCTCCAGGGCACGAAGCTGGTCTATGAATCCATATAGGAACTTGTTCACCACATATTCCCCGATTATGGGCGGCGAGAAGACAGTGGTTTCCTGCAAAAGGTCGGTCAGCACCACGTCCTTCAGGCTGTTGTATATCGGCGCGTTGATCACCAGCGTGCTCAATGAATCCAGCACGACGCGCTTTATTTTGCCTTTCTTGACCGCAGCAGCGATATTGTCTATGGTATCCTTGGTGATTTTCGCGGCCGGCACGCACATCAGCGTCAACAATCCCTTTTTCTCCAGCGTAGCCAGGTTCCATCCGAACTGCGCCGCCTGTGTTCTTAGAGCCTCGGGTGGCTGCTCGAAACTCACGTAGAGTACGCGTTCGCCCTTCGAAGCCCCATTGATCAGGTATTGCATCGCGAATATTGTCTTGCCCGTTCCTGGGCCTCCTGAAAGGAGCACTGATGCCCCGCGCGGGAAACCACCCTGTACTAGGTTGTCGAATCCCGGAATCATTGTCGCTACCCTTGTGTCTGATTTAGCCATTTTTTCACCTCGGTGCCACTTCAAATAGCGCGGAGCTGTGCTCCTGGCGCTTGATGTGGCAATTGACGTCTTTTTTGAATACAAAACTGAATGTGCCCGCGAGCGCGGCGGCGACCAGTTCCCGGCCACCCTCCTTAGGAGGGCTGACCACTCGCACGAGCGCTCCACACTTGGCATTGTCAAGACTGACTATTTCTATGTTGCCTATGCCGAAGAGCGCGAATATGTCACCTGATATCTTCAACAGCCCTTCGCTGTTCGAACCTATCCTGTTGCCGTAGGATTCCAGGCTTTTTTGCACCCCTTTCTTGACAGCGCCATAGGATTTGCTGGGATCTATCTCATGCAAGGACAGAATGACATCCATAGGCAGCATCGCATGCTTGCTACCCAGCACATCAATGACTCCTCCAGACATCGAGAACTGGCGGGCGAACATTAGTTTCTTCAGGAACGGGGACAGCATCTAATTGCCTCTTTTCTAATATACAATCCTGGCGACGTATATAAACTTTGGGCACTCGCAAACGTTTATATACAAATGGAGTTTATTGAGACAAACCAAAGAGGGCTATATGGCTGATGATGTCATTCTACTTTCCGTGTCCATTGGCACCACAGTAGTCGGCTGGCTGATATTCGTCTACATGCGGCACCAAAAAGGAAGAGCAAAATCCCACATTTTAAGGAGCGGTGCGAGCAGATGAAGATGATAGTTCTGCCCGTCGCGATTCTCGCGACGATAATCCTGGTTTTCACTCTCGTGCCGGACTCGGTCGGAATAATGGCATTCTCAGGCCTGCTTTTCCTCAAGGGAGAAGTGTGGCGCCTGCTGACTTTCACTTTCGCGCACGCCAACGCCGCGCATCTTGTCGAGAACATAGCCTCGCTGGTGGTGGCATCGCTGCTCGCCTATGAGGCAGGTCTTGGGGTGAATGAATATCTGACTGCCATCGGAATTGCCATAGTCATGGTGGCCGCAATTGACCTCTTTTTTTTCCCATCGCTTGTTGTGGTAGGGGCGAGCGCCGCGGTGTTCGCCATCTATGGCGCCTTCGCAATGAAGGGCAGTTACTTCGTCAACAGGTCCTGGATGATCCCTCTTCTCGGCGTGACCGCTCTCGCCAAATACGGCACTGCGCTTGCCACCGGCAGCGTCACTGAAGGTTTGGCTTTCCAGACACTGTTGCATTTCACAGGTTTCGCCGCGGGAATCTGCGCCATGTTCATAGCCACCAGCGTGACGCGCATGACTCGCCAGAGGATGCTATCTTGAAAAGAGTAAGCACAGGAGTTCCAGGACTTGATTCCATGTTGAACGGCGGCCTTCCTTCCGGCAGAAGCGTGCTGGTCAGCGGCCCCTGCGGAAGCGGCAAGACCATACTGGGTTTCCATTTCGTCAAGCAGGGTTGCAAGGAACGCCAGAAGTGCGTTTACTTCACGTTCGAGCAGAGCAAGGAATACGTGATGTCCGACGCGAAGTCAGCCGGCATAGACCTATCCACGATGGAACGCAGCGGCCACTTGAGAATAGTCGGCGGCCAGTTCGGCAGCCTGCGCAACCTCAAGCAACGCTCGCAGGCCAAATTCGAGGACATGATCGCCGAAGTCCAGGACATACTTGATGAACACAAACCTGAACGCGTCGTGGTGGACAGCATAAACCTGTTCACGCTGTTGTTCGACAACGATTCCGATAGGCGGGCCAGCCTGGCCGCTTTGATATCCACTTTGGAAAACACCAATTGCACTTCTTTGTTGATCTGCGAGAACCCCGAACGTAGTTCACGATATGGCTGGTTCGGTTTCGAGGAGTTCATGGTCGACGGAGTGATATCCCTCGACCGCAAGACCTATGATGGCGAGCACGAGCGCTCGGTAAGCATAGTGAAGATGCGTGGCTCGGCCCACAGCAACGGCATCCGCGCGCTGCGCATTGCGGATTCTGGAATCATCATCTACCCTGAGCAGGAACCGTCATCAATACGAGTGGCGCATAACGAGAGGATCTAATGGCAACTAAAATCAATTCAGACCGAATTCCAACGAACATTCCAGGACTCGACAAGCACATCCAAGATGGTTTTGTCAAGGGCAGCTGCAACCTAGTCATAGGCGGGGCAGGCACTGGCAAGACGATCTTCGCGATGCAGTTCGCGCACAACCAGATAAAGTCCGGCCGCAACGTGCTCTACGTCTCGTTCGAGGAAAGCATAGACAGCATCCTGAACGACGCGCTGAAATTCGGCTGGGACTTCAACAAGGCCGTCAAGAACGGCACCTGCGTGTTCTCGGTTTTCCAGCCCATAGGAAGCCCCGAGACCTATTCCCAATTCGTCGATACCTGCAAGAAGTACAACATCAGCATCATAATCATTGACAGCGTATCCGTGATGAACCTCGCCTTCGAGGACAATTACTACAAGATGCGCAAGGAGCTCTATACCATCGTCGACACCATAAAGAAGCTCGGCTGCACGTCACTCATGACCGCAGAGGTGAACGGCGAGGCATCATTGGACATATCCGGAGGATCGGTGTCGCGCGACGGCATGAGCGAGTTCGTGGCGGATAGCGTGATAACGCTTCACAACGCAGGCCTGGGCGGCGAGGGCGACCGCGCTTTGCGCGTGCTTAAGATGCGAAGGACGAAGCACACCCGCGAGCCCATGGGCATGGAGATAAACGCCAAGGGAATTGCCGTTCTTAAGTAGACGCTCTCGCCACATAAAATCCGGATTTTCCTGCGCAAAGCATATAAACTATAGCCACTATAACAACTATAGCATGAGACAGACCGCCAACTCGACCATACAGCTCACCAAGAAGACCAAGGAACTGATAGGTACATTCGGCGGCAAGGAAGACACCTACGAGGACATAATACACAGGATGTACAATCTGGCAGTCAAGGAACAGTTACGGGAATTTCTGATGTCCTCTGATGACACCCTGCCGATAGACGAAGCCATAGGGATGGCCAAGAGGAAATGGCACGGGTCGAGATAACCAGGTCGCTCTACGAAGAGATCGACAAAAGGTTCAAGGCCGAGAGCATAAACGTGCTGGAGCATCTCAGAAGCCTCGAAGACAATCCCTCCAAAGGAAAGACACTGGGCACGGTCGGAGGGATAGTCATCAAAGAATTGAAGTACAAATCTTTTCGGTTCTACTTCCTAGCGGATGGATTCAAGCTGAAGATTTTATCGAAGGACTCGCTCATAGACCTGCTCATGAGGTTTGTCAGGATGTCCGACAAAAAGCACCAGCAGCAAACAATCGACGGAATAAAAAAAGTGCTGAGGGAAATCAGACCCTATGGATTCGACTGACCAAAGACACAACCTTTTTAAATGATGTCCGCTGTTTGAACGCCAAAGGGGTGGTATATTGCTAGACTGCGTCACAGTTCTCTACATCAACATAGGACTTGCCGCGTTTGCCTTGTTCCTGATATTCATGACGCTCCCGCGCTGCATGGGCATTTTCGCATCGAAGGAAGTCAAAGAGATCCTGCATCACTCACCTGACAAGGAAACAAGAGAGGTGCTCCGGATGATGGATCGGCTCCTGGAGAAGCTCCCGGAGAGCGAGATACGAAAGTTCTCGAAGTCCCGTGAGTTCTCCAAGTACAAGAAAGTGATGGAGCGTGCCAAGTAATGGGACTTCTTGACGCCGCGTCGAAGCTGAGAGAAGGGAAAAAGTCCCGCAAGACCCTCCCCGAGACCAAGTGGAAGAAGCGAGGGATGGTTTCTCTGCACACTCGCCGAAGAGTCAAGAAGGCTGTCAAAGAAACCAAGAACCACAAGAATGAGCGTCCCAAACCAAAGCCCATTCCGGCGAAGAAGCGCGAAGCACATTCCAAATCCATCAAGACGATACGGAAACGGCTCGAGAAACATTCGAAGAAGCGCAAGCACCACCAGGGACTGTTGGACTCCATCATGGCGAGGTTGCACAATGCTCCGGCGCCAAAGAAGGAAGCGCATAAGCCTAAGGACGTCAAAAAGATAACCGCTGAGAGAAAGGAAGAACCCACGAAAGCGGAAACAAAGCGCGTAGCGCCGCCTGTGAAGGTCAAGACCGCAAAACCCGGGATATTCTCGTCCCTGATCAAGACCAAGAAAGCCCCTGCCAAGAAAGATGTCGCTGTCAAGAAACCCGAACCGAAAAAGGACAAGCCCGAGATTAAAGAGCCCGAACAGAAGATTCCGGCCGTCCGGTTCGAGGAAGGCACCGTACACACCGAGCTTGACGAGATCCTCGCGATAATCCAGAAGCAGGGCTCGGTCACATTATCCGCTCTTTCATCGCGCACCAAGCTGCCCCTGGGAGTCATAGAATCCTGGTGCGGCAAGCTCGCGCAGAAGGACCTGATCAAGGTCGACTATCCTGTTTTCGGCAAGTCATTCGCGTTCATCCCGGGCGGCACAAAACCCAAGCCAGCCAAACGCAGAGGACCGCTGTTAATCATTTTCATACTCCTGATATTGGCCGCCCTAGCGGTCATAGTCATCCAATTGCTGGGTGGTACAATATGAGAGACGTGATTGAAAAGTACACCGTGATAGCAGATATGGTCCCTGCCCAGATAATCATCATCCGCGAGAAGGGCCGCTCGATTCCATTGTATGAGGTCAACATACCAAAGCTCGCGCCTGCCACCGAGGCCATGCTGCCCGACTTCATCGAGAAGCTCGCCGACAAGGTGCCTGCTGAGCCGGAAGGTTTCAGCGATGCCAAACGCGTAGCCGAGATACGCGTCCAGTTCTTTGAGGACGCACGGGAGTACCTCAAGACGGTGTTCAGCCACCTGGGCAAGAAGGATCTCGACGTACTGGCGGGCATCCTCGTCCACAGGATGTACGGCCTCGACATACTCGAGGTGCTGATGGCGGATAACAATCTCGAGGAACTCGCGGTCAATGGCGCGAAGCAGCAGGTCGCGGTCTTCCACAAGAAGTACGGCTGGTGCGTCACCAGCATCAAACTGGAGACAGATGATGACATCTACAACTTCGCGTCCCAGATCGGAAGAAAGGCCGGCAGGGAGATCAACGCGCTCAACCCCATAATGGACGCGCACATGCCGACTGGAGACCGGGTTTCGGCAACGCTTTTCCCGATCAGCACCGCGGGCAACACCATAACCATCCGCCGGTTCTCGCGCAATCCCTGGACGCCCATCTCACTCATCAAGAACCAGGCGATGAATTCCAACATGGCCGCATTCCTTTGGCAAGCCATCCAATACGAGTTCAACATCATCGTCGCCGGAGGAACGGCATCCGGCAAGACCAGCGCGCTGAACGCGCTCTGCTCGTTCATCCCGTCTTTCCAGCGCGTCATAAGCATAGAAGACACCCGCGAGATAAACCTGCCCGAGCAGTTGGAGTGGAATTGGGTGCCGTTGAGTTCGCGCAACAAGAACCCCGAAGGACTCGGCGAAGTCACCATGCTCGATCTCACAGTAGCCTCGTTGCGTATGCGTCCGGACAGGATCGTCGTGGGAGAAATCCGCCGCAGGGAACAGGCCGAGACCTTGTTCGAGGCGATGCACACCGGCCACAGCGTCCTCGCCACGATGCACGCGGACACCACCGAGCAGCTCAAGCGCCGCCTGCTCGAGCCGCCTTTCGACATACCCAAGACCGAGATCGAGGCGTTGCAACTGATACTGATACAATACCGCGACAGGCGCAAGGGAGTGCGTCGCACCCTGGAGATGGCAGAGGTCTTGTCAGGCACAAAGGACGAGCTGCAGGTGCACTACCTCTACCGCTATAGGGCCCGCAATGACAGTTTCGAGAAGGTCTATGAAAGCATCCGCGTAAGGGAAGACCTGAACCTGCACACCGGAATGACCGATGAGGAGATGAGAGAGGACCACGCCGAGAAGCAAAGGATACTCGACTGGCTCGTGAAGCACGACATCACCGACATAAACAAGTTCGGCGCGGTGATGCATCTCTACTACCGGGACAGGCCCAGGTTGCTCAAAGCGTTTGCTGCGGATGACATAAAGGCCGCGACAGAGTGAAATGGCAGAGAGAGTACCGCTACTTGTGCTGGGCCCGGGGGTTTGCCGCGTGTTCAGGAGGCCGCTGCTTCCGATAGTCCGGACACTCGAGAAATTTTTCCCTACGCTCGAGCACGACATCTTCCGAGCCAAGCTCGAGATGGACACCAAGGAATACCTGAACGCCGCCATCATCAACATAGCTGTCGCAGCAGTACTGTTCACCGGGCTTTTCCTATCATTGTCGATACGTGTGCAGGGTAAAAGTCTCGTCGAATCCATACCCATAGCACTCGCGGCAGGAGTGGGTTCCGCCCTCCTGGTCGGCATGATCCTTTCGCGCTATCCTAGCATCATCGCGGGCAAGAAAGGCGAGGAGATCGACACCTATCTTGTGTTCGCGCTCAAGGAATTGTTGTTGCAGGTTTCCAGCGGAGTCTCGCTCTATCACGCCATACGCAACGTTAGCAACCAGAATTACGGCGCTGTCTCGAAAGAGATGAAACTCGTCGTTAAGGACGTGAACGCGGGCATTTCAATGAAACAGGCGCTGGAGCATCTTGCCCTCAGGACACAATCTCCGTTCCTTGACAGGACGGTCTGGCAGCTGGTGAACGCCATCCGCTCAGGAGCTTCCATCCAGATTGTTCTGCGCTCCATAATCGATGATGCCACCATGGACAAGAAGACGCGCATCCGCGATTTCGCGGGCGAGCTCAACCTCTGGGGTCTTTTGTACATGACTTTTGCAGTGGCCGTTCCATCCATTGGGCTCACCATGATGATAATCCTCAGCACTTTCGGTGGAGGCGGCATCGGCCCGCCGATGTTCATCGCATTCGTCTGCGTCTGCTTCGTGCTGCAGATAATAATCATAGGGCTCGTCAAGTCCCGTCGCCCGGTGGTGAGCGTATGAAGTTCACCGACAGGGTTTACATCAAGACCGCGGGCTTAATCCCGAGGATTTTCCGTAACGCGGTGAAGAAACAACTCACCTACGCCGGGATTTTCGAACAGGACGGCGGCATCGCAGTCGGGATGACTGCCTTGCTGTCATTGCTATGCCTGTTGATCGGCGTTTTTGTCGGGCCTGCTCTGGGCACCGGAGTGATATGGTGGCACGTCATCCTAGGAGCGACCGCAGGCACAATGATACTGGTGTTGTTCTACCTGTTCCTCTACTTCCGGGCGGCTGACCGGTCAAGAAAAGCAGAAGAAGCTTTGCCTGACCTGCTCCATCTTATAGCATCAAACCTACAGGCAGGCATGACTCCTTTCGCGGCCTTGAAATCAGCCCAGCGCAGGGAGCTCGGGCCGTTGGCGGATGAGTTGCGCTACGCCACCCGCAGGGCGTTCGGGAATGAATCCTTCAGCGATGTCCTGATCAAGATAACCGAAAGGATAAACAGCGATACTCTTGATAGAGTACTGCGGCTTTTCTCCACGTCTCTCGCGTCCGGCGGCCACAGCGCAGTACTGCTACAAGAGCTCGCAAGGGACATCCAGGAAACCAGGACGCTGAAGAAGGAATTCGCCGCCGCCACCAAGACCTACTCAATGTTCATCTTCTTCACCGTTGTCGTGGGCGCGCCCTTCCTGCTCAATATCTCCATCCAATTCGTGAATATGATGACGAAGATATCCGGCACCACCAAACTTGGCGACTCGGCCGCGCTCGGCACCGGGTTCTTCAACGGTGATCTGCCCATAAGCGTCAACATGCTGTTCTGGCTCTCTATTTCAGTACTGGTCATCACAAGCATCCTTGCCAGCATCATGATGAGCGTCATAAAGGAAGGTAAAGTCAAGGACGGGTTGCGCACCGCGCCGTTTTTGGCTGCCGCTTCCATCGCGGTTTTCTTCATAAGCAAGAGCATAATATCCAATTTGTTCTGAATTAGGTATCGGCAGCCCTGAAAAATACCATATGATTTATATATCAGTATACGAATTTGACAACTGCCTAATAAGTAAAAAAGAGGAGGCTAACAATGAAGATTTGGAATAAGGCACAGGCCGCGACCGAATACCTCATTATCTTGGCAGTGGTTGTTATCATTGCTCTGATAGTTGTGGCAGTCATGGGCGGCATACCTGGAATAGGCAAGAGTGCATCAGCCCGCGCAAACGTCGCGTTCTGGTCCACTGCTGACGTCGCCATATCAAGTGCGGCAGTTAGCACGGATGGCTCCGGACAGTTCGTGCTCAAGAACAATATGCGCAGCGCAGTGACTGTCACTGCCCTGACTGTTGGTTCGAGTGCAGACCTCATAACCACGGACATACAGATAGTCCCTGGCGGCACAGAGACAGTGATAGCAGCTGCAGCGGCGATCACGCCAGCGTGCAGCGCTGACACGGCCTACGCGTACGCGGTCTCTCTGACCTACAACGAGCCGCTCACCGGCAAGGCAATCGCCCTCACCGGCGACGGCGCGACCATCGACGGCACGTGCACTGCATAAGCAGGATTCTTTTTTTTGTTTTATTTTATATACAATGAGCCTGTTCCACTAACGTAAGTTTAAATATAAGCTCGTCGATAGTCCTTCTAATATGAAAAAGGGGCGAAGAGCAGTTCTCAACATAAAGACTGGACTTATTCATACCCCCGGCAAAGCCGCCAAGGCAAAGAAAATCACGCGTGACAAAAGGATACCTACCGGAATAAGACAGCTCGATAGCTTGATGGGAGGAGGATTCTCCCAGGGCACTGTCAACCTGATCAGCGGGGGACCTGGCTCAGGCAAGAGTATCTTCTCGATGCAATGGCTGATGCAGGGCATCAATGAAGGCGAGAACGGCGTCTACATATCCTTCGAGGAAGCCCCTGACCGTCTCGCCCACGACCTTGCGGAATTCGGCTGGGATATCGAGAAGATGGTCAAAGACAAGAAACTAGTCATTCTCTACTACACTCCACAGCAGGTCGAGCGTGTCCTCGAGGCAGGAGGCGGCATAGTTCGCGACACCTTAGAAAGCATCAAGGCAAAACGGATTGTGATTGACTCTTTGACCGCGTTCACCCTGTTGCACGAGAACGAGCTGGGCAGGCGCAGGGCAGTGCTCGTGCTTTTCGACAATCTGCGCAAGTGGGGCGTCACGTCCATAGTTACATCACAACATGAAGAAGATCCCACCACACCCCAGAGCAGCATGCTTGATTTCGAGACAGACTCCGTTATACTTCTCTATAGCCTGCGCAAGGAACGAAAAAGGGTCCACGGCGCTGAAATCATCAAGGTAAGGGGGTCGGGGCACAGCACGCGGATACATCCCTGGAAGATAACGCCCAAGGGAGTG
>CAYSVV010000008.1:0-11850 GCA_964434695.1 uncultured Methanosarcinales archaeon | reverse complement strand
GCCTAAAGCGTTCTATCAAGGGGGGATTTACATGCAAAACGTAGCTTTTGTCGGATACGGGGTCGCTTTGATGGCAATGGTGTGGGGAATCGCCGCGATAGCGGTCTTCGCCAGCATAGTTGGGACTTTCGTCTAGGTGGGAAAATGCAAAGAAGCGTAGCTCTGCTTGAGGGACTTCGTTACCCTAGCGGGCTCTTCGCCGCGGCTGCCAAGACCACGAAAACAGGTTACAGCCGTGTCTGGCTAAGGGACAACGTCTACTCTTCTTTGGGATTCGAGGCTATTGGACGGATTTCTGAAGTCATCAAGACATATCGCGCGCTTCTCGACATTCTCGCTAAGCACAAGGACAAGATCCACTGGATGATACGCCAGCCCGAGGACAAGTCTGCCTATCGTTACATCCACGCCCGTTATGATCCTTCGACAGGAAACGAAATACTCGAACATTGGGGCAACAAGCAGAACGACGCCGTCGGCGCCATCCTTTTCAAGATAGGTGAGCTCGAGCGCAAGGGCCACGGAGTCCTCCGCGGTCCCGAGGACGTCGCGATTCTACAGCTTCTCGTAGATTACCTGGCAGCCATAGAATACTGGCACGACGCCGACAACGGAATGTGGGAAGAGAACGAGGAAGTGCACGCCTCGTCCGTCGGCGCCTGCGTCGCGGGCTTGAAGGCGGTCTCTCCTCTGGTTGATGTACCCGAAGAACTCATACAGAACGGACTCGAGACTCTCAAGACGCTACTTCCACGCGAGAGCGTGACGAAGGAGACTGACCTGGCATTGCTTTCGCTCATCTATCCTTACAACGTCGTCACCGACGAGCAACGCGACGCGATACTTCAGAACGTCGAGCGCGAACTGCTTCGTGAAAGAGGCATCATACGCTACGCCGGCGACAAATACTACAACGAAGGCGGCGAGGCGGAATGGACGATGGGTCTGCCCTGGCTCGCCATAATTTATTCCAAGCTCGGGCGCCCGGACAAGTACGCCCAATACATGACGCGCACCCTGCGCGTCCAGAACGTAAACGGCGAGCTGCCCGAGCTCTATTACGCAAAGTCAAGCACGCACAACGAGAACACTCCTCTTGCCTGGGCGCAGTCGCTCTACCTGGTCGCGGTCAACGAGGTATGATCATAAATCATTGATAGAGTCGTGCTTCAGCTCGTATCCCATGACATTGGCGATGCAGTGCATCGTGTCAAGCACGTACAGGTTGATCCAATCTCGATATTTGGGGTTGTCTATCTCCACGTCATACGGTCCGAATATGTCCGACAATGCCAGGCCTACGGCGGGACTCCTAACCAGTCCTGCCCGGCAGTGTATCAGGGTCTCTTCCACTCCACCTTTGTTTTCTCCGAAGAACGTGATGATGTCTCGCGCGATCTCGCCGGTCAAGCAACCTTTTTCGCGTATCTCGTCCTCTATCATCGTGACCGGCGTGGTGTCGGTGAAATAGAACCTTCCTTCGCGTTTCCATTTCTCGCTTTGTCTCAAGGGGGAGAATCCCGTTCCAGGATCGGTTATGCGTATGGCGAGCGCTCTGGAGTGGGGAACATAGTATGACGCCCTCAGCCAGTCAGTCACGAAAATGCGCATAGGGTGGCATCAACAAAAGGGTTTATACAACTTACTGACTCAAACTTGCTTAAGGAACTCTTCGCGTTCCATTGCCAGGTCGTGCTTCACTATTTGTTCAATAGCCCCCTGTCGATTTCCTCTCCTCCGTGGTTCGGGATTATTGTGGTCCTCCCATCAGCGTGCGAAAAGAACATGTGGCTTCCTTCTTGCCGGATCAAGCGGAACCCGAGACGCCCGAGTATATTGGCTAATTGTTTTGCGTTCAGAAGAGGGAGCTTCATCCCTCGACCTCTACCTGTTGTAATCCGACAAACTGTGGCACTGGGCCGTCGAGTTTCTTGGATTTCAGGTAGAGACGTATGGCTTCCTTAACCCTGCGCATCAGTTCATCTTGGCTTTTGGCTTGGGTCCGGCATCCTGGCAGTCCGAGGACTTCTGCTATCAGATAGCCGTCCTCGCCCTGCTCAACCACCACGTGGAAGGTCGCCATGTCTTCCTTTAGTCCGCTTTCGTATATAATGTTTGCCGCCATGCGAGTTCAGGCGCGGGCTTGTTTCATATGTCTTGCCCCGAGAAATATGGAGATTTTTCAGAAAAATAAAAAAACAAAAAGTTCTCAGCCTATGTTGTAGACAACGTTGACCGTCGCCGTGACGGTCAGGTCGC
Source organism: uncultured Methanosarcinales archaeon (assembly GCA_964434695.1). Classification (GTDB taxonomy): domain Archaea; phylum Nanobdellota; class Nanobdellia; order Woesearchaeales; family ARS49; genus CAYSVV01. The sequence continues at coordinate 9,591 of CAYSVV010000008.1, read as the reverse complement.
CTGCTTCGATAGGAGGCATGGCTACTGCTTCTGCCTTGTCCAGCGCCATGGCCGTCTCGTAGCCGCGCATGTACATAGGTGGGAAGTAGACGTTGGCCTCGTTGACCGATGCCACGCCCAACAGCTTGACTCCGAGTCCATCTGCTATTGCCTGGGCCTTGCCCTTGGCGCCTTCAGTGGCCATCTTCAAAGCCGCTGTCTTGGCAGTCTCTTCAGCTGCCTTGGACAACGTGAACTGCACGTTATTGACGCGGTTCGCGCCTGCCTGGGCTCCGGCGTCGATTATCGCGCCCGCGATGTCGATGCGCGATGTCTTGACGATTATCATGTTGGTCGTCGAGTAGCCGGTTATCTTGCTTCTGCTGGTTGTCTGGTCCCAGTCCTGTCTGGGATAGACGCTGTACTGGCCTGTCTCGATCTCGTCCTTGCCCAGGCCTAGCCTGTTCAGGGCGGTCATGATGGCGGTCGCGATCTCAGCGTTTTGTTCCTGGGATGTCTTGGCATCCTTTGCGATAGTCTCTATGCCGAGCGATATCTCGACCATGTCGGCCGGGATTTCGTTCTCAGCGGTGTTGCTTACGGTTATCTGCTTCTTGTCTTCTGGCTGTTGCGGTCCGGGGACCGTGACGCAGGCGGAAAGCAGGAGCAATCCCGCGAGCAAAACAGCGATTATTTCTTTTCTCATGGTTGTTCACCTCGGGTGAATTATTTGTATCATGACAAAGGCGATCAGCATGACGCCGAAAGCGATTTTTCCGAGTGTTTCCCTTGCCATAGGGACTGTATGTACGGTCTATTATAAATCTGCGGCGAAATGCTAAGGCGGCGGCCTAATCAAGGAGCTTCTTGTTGCGCCTGCTTTTTATCCAGAAATACAGCAAGAACGCGAGCTGCAAAGCCACCAGCGTGCCCAATACGAACCATCCCCAGGGGAAAGCGTCCTTCGGCGCCGCTTCCGCTGCCAAGGCACTGTCCATGGCCAGCGCTTCGGGGGCGACGCTCTTGGCCAACATCGGTGCCGCTTCCTGGGCAACTGGTTGAACTGCCGGCGCAGCGGTTCCAACGTAGAGATATGAGTGTGTTGACCTGAACCAGGCCGTCACCCCTCCTGCGATGGTGATGATTGTGGTGGAAAGCAGTATCCAGAACTTTCTCTCTTCAGGATTCAGAATGGCCTTGCCTTTTTTGGATAAAGCGTAGTAGATCCACTTGTGTCCGTCGTCCTGTCTTTCGACAAGCTCGGCCTTTACCAGCGCGTCGAGATGTTCTTTTACTGTCGGTACCGACATATTGAGCGATGCTGCCAGTTCGCTCTGTGTATGCCGTCTCGTTCCAAGGATCTTCAGTATGTTGACTCGCGTGTCGACCGCGAGCGCCTTGAACGCCGACTTGTCAAGAACGACTTCTTCTGCCATGGAGAATGGAATTCCGATGCGCTATATTATCCTTGCGTCTCATGCAACAGTTCAAGCAATGTCGCGCTGCTCCAGGCCTGGGCGAGGCAGCCCTCGCTGCGCAACGCCTCGGCGCTGCTCACTTCTGCGCAGAATCCTGACGCGCCCATGGTCATCATTTCCCGGACGCTGGCGGCCAGTATGGCGTTCGCTTTCTTGTCCAGGCTCTTGTCAGCGCGGAGCATCGCCATCGCCGCCAGGTTGTTCACCCAGAACCAGGAATCCCCGCGATGGTAACTTCGGTTATCCTCGCCGGTGTATTTCGCGCTGAACAATGGAGAATGCCTGTCGATGCTTGACAATCCTCCCCAAGGTAGCCAAAGGGAGGGCAAAGCTTTCTTGAAGATGGCTGCCCATTCCTTCCGCGTGAAGAGCGCGGGATAGGCGTAGGCCGCGATGAATATGTTCGGGCGTATTGTATTGTCGTCTTTTCCGTCCAACAACGACGTTCCCTTCACCAGCTGTTTCTTGACAGCGGCGTTCATTATGAGTTCGACGTTGTGTATGCGCTTCGTGAGTTTGGTGTAAAGCCGGCAAGAGGCGAGCACCAATGCTTGTATCTCTATCCTGCAGCCGCTTCGATCATCGCCTTCGAACGAGGTGTCCATCCAGGTTTCCAGCGGGCCTGTTGGCAATAATCCGTGGTCGAGCCGCTGCTCGACATTGTCCAGGTAGGATGTTACCTTGTCCATTACCACTCTTCTTTCCGCGGCGCCCAGTGTTTTTGTCGTGGAAAGTTCGTCGTGCTCTATCAAGTCGCGCAGTCGCAGGAACAGCCAGCCAGGAGCGTCCGCCGCCTTCAATCTTGATTCAGGGTTGCTGTACAACCATCCGTCTTTGAGCGAGGCGAGATGCCTCATCAGTATCATCTTGGCGAGGTGGGTTTTGCCGGCGAGCATCAGCCCTTTCGTGCAGATTATCTCGTCCCTTGCCCAGAACTGGAAGAACCAGGGCAGTCCTGCGTATATTCCATCATCGAGAGAAAGCGCGTCCAAAGCCGCAACGCAGCATCTCCTCGCGATTCCGTTCTTGCCTTCGGGTTCTTCGTTCAGAAGATCAGCCATTCGCTGTTCTTCTTCTTTCATTATCTTATCTGCGTTCTTGAGCGTGTCCTTGGCCTGTTTTATCGCTTCATCCCGCGTGGTCGCCATGCCGATGGATATTCGCTTCGAGCGCAGTTTCGCCGCGGCATAAACCCATCTCGTTGATGGTTGAGAGCCACGGGATGCGTCAAGAGAGTAGGAATGTTCTTCCCACTGCCGCAAAGGTATGTATTCCAGTGAGTCGCCTGCCGCCGCCAGATACAATTCGTATTCCTTGCCCTGCTCTTCGCGGGAGTCGTTGCGTTTGCGGAAAGTGATCACGACAATCCCTCTGTCTGTGGCCGCCTCGTATTCCCTGCCCCAGGTCTTGTTGTCGTAGGGTTCCTTGCAGTCCATGAAAAGCGTCATCTCTATAGGCTCGGTGAGGTCTATCAGCAACGAGTCCCTTCCAGTGGGCATCAGCATCCTTTCCCGGCAGCTGCCCCTTTGCCTTTCGACGCACCAGAGGAGGTTAGTGGCGCTGTCTGCAGGCCTGTCAAAGGCTATGCTCTCTATAAACTTGAACAGTGAATCTTTTTTGGCGTATACGCCCTCGAAGCGCGAGCGCAACGGCTCTCCTAAAAGCGCGTAACCGCCTTTTCGGTTGGTAAGCAGTAAACGTTCCATCATGCCTCTCCGCGATAGAACGCGGCGGCGGTCTCGGGCGAGACCACGTTGATTATTATCTCGGTGCCGAGCTCGAATCCTGCCCACTTCGCGATGCGGGGCAGTATCTCGATGTGGAACCTCAAGTTCTCATTGCCAGGCGCGTAGTGGAAGACCATGTTGTATGATGCGTTGAGGTCCTTGAGCTTGATAAGCGCTGTTTTGATGCATTCCGCGAGTGCGGGAAGGTCTGCTTCGTTGAGGTCGCGGCAATAATTCTTGGGAAACACCCAGCACTCGAAATTGAACCTTGATGCGTAAGGGCAGAACGCTATGGCCTTATCGTTCTCTTTCACCAGGCGCGGGCCTGTGCGCTCTATCTCGATGATCTTTCCGTAAGGGTCTTCTACGAACTTCCTGCAGGCAGCCACTTTCTTCATCACGCGCGGCGGAACCACCACATCCGCTATTATCTGGGTGTGGCTGTGGACGATGCTCGTTCCTCCAAGAGGCCCGCTGTTCTTGAAGCAGTTGACGTACTTGATGTGTGGCTTGTGCGACAACTCGTTGGTCCTGTCCCTTAGCACGCCGAGCCAGATGGCGATGTCATCCACTGACAAATCCCATAGCTGTCGGTCGTCCGGTGTCTCGACCACCACTTCGTGGTGCCCGTAGTTGTTTGCCCAGGTGAAAAAAGTGTTGTCCGTCCTTGGTTCAGGTTCGCCCAGGGGGTGAAGCGCTGCGAACTTGTTCTCGAACCAGCGCATCTTCCATCCCTTGCCATTAGGAATCCTGCCGATCTCAGGTGGGGTGAGGTTTTCGTTGCCGGGAGCAAAGAAGTCAGTTCCAGGTGGCGTTGCCTCGTGCTTGGCGGCAAACTCCTGGGGCCGCTTTCCGCGGCGTTCCTCTATTATGACCCACTGGTCTAGCAGGTAATCCTTCCGAATCTCCCCCATCCCTCACCTCTTTGGCACAAAGGGGTGGGGCACTCTTATAAACGTTTTGTGCGTTGTCCGCTACATAACCCTTTTAAACGAGGGTGCCTTGTCTTCGTCGAAAGAGGTGAGCCGATGAAGGTCAAGGTATATAGCACTCCGACCTGCCCATATTGTGCCATGGTCAAGGACCTCCTCACGCGCAAGGGTGTGGATTTCGAGGAAATTGACGTCAGCAAGGACATGAAGGCGGCAGAGGAGATGGTGAAGAAGAGCGGGCAAATGGGCGTTCCTGTCACCGAGATGGGTGATACCATCATAGTGGGTTTTGATAAGAATGCCATCGAGAGCGTCTTGGCCAAGAGCGCAAAGGCTCCAAAGAAGAAGTGATGGACAATCCTCTGGTGTTCGTGGGTTCTGACCACGCCGGTTTTCGGCTGAAAACAGCGGTATTGAAGCTGCTCTCGGCCCGGGATTATCCCGCGATTGATCTAGGACCGTTCAAGCTGTCCAAGGATGATGATTATCCCCGTTATTGCATCGCTGTCGGCCGCGCGGTCGCCAAGCGAGAAGGCAGCATTGGTATAGTGATCGGCGGAAGCGGAATCGGCGAGGCCATCGCCGCCAACAAGGTTAAAGGCATCCGCGCCGCGGTTGTCTATGACCGTTTCACCGCCGTCAAGTCCCGTGAGCACAACGACGCTAACGTGATATCGTTGAGGGCGCGCGGGATTTCGGAAAAAAAGAATCTCCAGCTCCTATCTCTCTGGCTGAAAACAAATTTCAGCGGGAATAAACGCCACAAACGACGCATCGGGCAGATGGCCGCTTACGAATCCCAGACGAGGCGTTTGCGATGAACCTTGCTCCAGCGTTCATGGAACGCGACGTTTCAAGTTTGAATGCTTTGGTCAAGAAAGTCGGCAGCAAGACAATGCATATCGATGTTGGTGATGGCAGTTGGATAAAAGCGCGCACACTGCCGCCGTCAAAGATGAAATTCCTCAAAGGCGATGTGTCAGTGCACCTGATGGTCAAGTCGCCGTCGAAATACCTCGAGCAGCTTTCTTTCGCGCGCACCGTCATCGCGCAGTTCGAGCCGTTGAAGGACGTTGGAGATTTCATATCATCCGCGAAGAAGCGCAGATTCAAAGTAGGGTTGGCCATAGACGTCGGCACGCCTGTCGCTTCGATAAAACCGTTCCTGAAGTCCATCGATGTCGTTCTTGTGATGACTGTCAAGGCCGGCGCGCAAGGTCGGAGTTTCCATTCAGCTTCGTTGAAGAAAATTCCAATACTCAAGCGCGCGGGTGTCAAGGTGGTAGTCGATGGAGGCGTGAACACCGCGACTTTACCAAAAGTGGTCAAGGCGCGTCCGGACGTGATTGTCGTGGGCAGCGCGATTGTCTGGGCGAAAGATCCCAGAAAAGCATACCTCTCGCTCAGGAGAATGCTGTGAATAAAGTCACCTCGCTGAAGCAGTTGCGGATTCTCGCCAATTCCGTGCGCCAGGAGATAATCTCGATGCTTGCCGCCGCAGGAAGTGGCCATAGCGCAGGTCCTTTGGGCATGGCAGACATATTCACCGCGCTTTACTTCAATGTGATGAGGCACGATCCTTCGAATCCTGCCTGGTCCAAGCGGGACAGGCTATACCTTTCCAATGGTCACATCGTTCCTGTAAGATATGCGGCGATGGCGCTTTCCGGTTACTTTCCTCGTTCCGAGCTGAAGACTTTGCGCAAGCTCGGTAGCAGGTTGCAGGGTCACCCTGGCTATCGCGACCTTCCTAGTCTCGAATCTTCGGGCGGTCCACTTGGACAGGGATTGAGCATCGCGTGCGGAGCGGCGCTTGCCGCGAGGATGGACAACGAGCCTCATCGGATTTTTTGCCTGATGAGCGATGGCGAGCACGACGAGGGCCAGACCTGGGAGGCGGTGCTTTTCGCCGCGTCAAAGAAACTCGGGAATCTCACCGCGATAATGGACAGGAACAGGATACAGATAGACGGCGACACAGAGGATGTGCTGCCGCTCAATCCTGTCGCTGACAAGTATCGTGCTTTCAACTGGAACGTCATCGAGATAGATGGCAACGACATGGGTGTCATACTCGCCGCCTGCAAAAAATCAGCTTTGGCGCATGACAGGCCGACAATGATCATCGCGAACACCGTGCCGGGCAAGGGCGTCTCTTTCATGGAAGGCAAGTATGAATGGCACGGCAAACCACCGACGCCGGAACAAGCAAAGGTGGCGCTGGCCGAGCTTAACGAGGAGCGCAAGCGCCTGAGGAGATTAGTATGACTGCCAAAGACACGCTTGTCAAGGACGGCATAAGCCAGCCGACAAGGGATGGATTCGGCCGCGGGTTGTTGCAGCTCGGCGATGTCAAGAAAGTCGTGGCATTGACAGCGGACTTGAGCGAGAGCACGCGCTGCCACTGGTTCGCCGAGAAGTACCCTGAACGTTTTATCCAGGTCGGCGTGTCCGAGCAGAACATGATGGGCGTGGCGTCTGGCCTGGCGCTCAACGGCAAGATCCCTTTCATAACTAGTTATGCTGTATTCTCTCCCGGCCGTTCCTGGGATCAGTTGAGGGTCAGCGTATGCTATACGCGCGCCAACGTCAAGGTAGTAGGAGCGCATGCGGGCATAAGTGTCGGTCCTGATGGGGCGACGCACCAGGCGCTGGAGGACATTGCCATCGTTCGCGTGCTGCCGAACATCATAGTTGTCGTGCCCTGTGACGCTGTCGAAGCTCAAAAAGCCACGTTGGCCATAGCAGGCCACGAAGGGCCGTCTTACCTGCGTGTTGGCAGGGAGAAAACTCCGGTGATAACCACCGAAGACACTCCTTTCAAGATTGGCGAGGCAGAGGTTTTCCGCGATGGCAAGGATGTGGCCATAATCGCCTGCGGTTCTATGGTGGCAGAGGCGCTTGCCGCCGCCGAAGCGTTGGCAAAGGAAGGGATTGACGCGCTTGTCATAAACAATCACACGATAAAGCCCCTGGACTCCAAGAAAATCCTTGCCGCCGCGCGCGGCTGCGGCTGCGTGGTGACCGCCGAGGAACACCAGATAGCGGGTGGACTTGGGAGCGCGGTGCTTGAGCTGTTGTCTTCAGAGGCCATTCCTTTAGAACGCGTGGGCGTGCGTGATTCTTTCGGCGAGAGCGGGACTCCTGCTGAGCTGATGAAAAAGTATGGCTTGACTAGGCAGGACATAGCCGCGGCGGCCAGGAGAATCCTGGCTGTCAAGCGCGGGACAGCAAAATGTCCTGCTCCGGAGGCATTTTGTTTCTTTGATGGCAAAACCGCCAGGACGCTTGACGAACTGCGCCATAATCTCCTGGTTATATCGCTGGCCACCTTCAACCACCATGTGAAGGGAGACAGGAACGACTTCGCGGCCTGGGTGGCGGATGTCTTCGGCGAACTTGACCTTTCAAAGGCCATTCTCAAGGCCAAATCCAGGGCAGGCATCTTGCGTGTCCTGAACAGCTATATGGTGAAGAGATTATGAAATGCGGGACTTGCGGTTTGAAAAGCAAGACCAAAACGTGCTTGTTATGCAAGATTTGCCCTTCCTGTGGCCATAGAGTGAGGCATTGCGTCTGCAAGGAAAGCGAATAATCAGAATTTCTTGAACGAGTTCATTATGAAGCCTGTGACTAGCCAGAGCACCGCTAAGGATATCCCGATCATCATTATCACGGGCAGTATAAAGGAGAACATGGCCACTCCTGTGGCTGTCGGCATGGGCTGCTTGTTGTTGACCAGCGCCGCGGCGGCGAATATCCCTACCGTGACCAATGCAGTGGCCACCATGGTGTAGGTGAATCCGCGGTTCAGCGAGTGGCTTACGTGGTGCATGATCTTCCCTGGATGGCGTATTATAAGAACTTTGTGAGAAACGAAACGGATATAAAGGGGATTATCATAGGTAGATTGCTCCAAGGACCAAGGGGTATCTTCCCGTCTCGTACGGGAGATTTTTTCATCATGCCAAAACGAGTATCAATCATTCCTAAGGCGGCTGTAGCTAGTTTCTTCCTCGATGCAGGCGCTGGCCGTGTCGGAAAGGGCGCTGTCGACGAGCTTGTCCTGGTGCTCGATGATATTGCCAAGGAAGTGGCTGGCAAGTCAGTGCGCGCCGCAAGGCACGCGGGCCGGAAGACTGTGACAGCTGCTGACGTGGAATTGTCTCGTTGACACAGGACTCTGGTTCGAAGATTTCTTAAGGGAGTTGTCCCGAGTCGAGTCATGCTTCGTGAAAGTTTCGTGCTTCTTCCGCGCATAGGCCGCGTTACCGAGCGTTGTCTCTGGCGCCAGGGCATAACCGACTGGAACTCATATATCGCCGCTCCGCGCGTCAAGGGCGTGTCTTCCGAGACAAAGGAGCGCCACGACCTGCTTCTCTCGACAGCCCGGCAGAAGCTGATTGATGGGGACAGCTCGTTTTTCGGCCCGTTGTTACATTCCACCGAGCATTGGCGGCTCTATCCTGAGTTCAAGGACGAGGCGTTGTTCCTCGACATCGAGACCGGCGAGCGCGGCGAGGTTACTGTAGTTGGTTTGGCGACGCCCTATGGGGAATGCCACACTCTTTTGCGCGGTTCCAACCTGACCAGGCAGAACATTCAGAAGCTGCTGGCACCGGCCAAGCTTCTAGTGACCTTCAACGGCAGGAGCTTCGACGTGCCCGTGATCGAGAAGTATTTCGGCATGAGGATTGATACTCCTCACGTGGACTTGATGCACGCCTGTCGTCGTATTGGCCTCACGGGAGGGCTAAAGCACATCGAGCGCGAGCTGGGCATACGCCGTCCTGATGAGCTCGCGGTCGTCAACGGCGCCCAGGCTCCTGAGCTATGGCGTTGCTGGCGCGCGACAGGAGATGAGCACTTCCTCAAGTTGCTGATGTCCTATAATGAGGAGGACTGTGTCAACCTCAAGAGGATAGCTGACAAGATAATTCCTGAGCTTTGGGAACGTTCGCGCTACAATTAAATACCGTCCTTCTTGCCTCGACGGTATGAAGACCATGTTCGTGAACGCGGTGTCGCCCGTCGACGTCATGTTGACTTCGGGCGCGCTCAAGAAGCTGCCTAAACAGCGCTATGGCATCGCCACCACGATCCAGCACCTGCACAAGATAAAGGACGTCCTGAGGCAGTTGCCGGAAAGCGTCCTGGTCGGCCAGGTGCTGGGCTGCCGCGCGGACAACGTCAAGCGCGTGTTGGGTAAGGTCGATGCGTTCCTCTACGTGGGCACCGGCGAGTTCCATCCAGTGCGCGTGGCTTTGGAATCCGGCAAGGATGTCTTCATCTATGATCCCCAGGCGAAAAAGCTCACCAAGCTGCCGAAATCAGTTGTCGAGGCGCACAATATGCGAGTGCGCGGCCAGTTGCTTTGTTTCTACCACGCAAAAACAGTCGGGCTTTTGGTTACCACCAAGCCAGGCCAGAACAACGGCGTGATCAGCACCTACTCCCTTGATTCAAAGATGCGAC
>CAYSVV010000007.1:0-11990 GCA_964434695.1 uncultured Methanosarcinales archaeon | reverse complement strand
GTCGTTCAGCTTCGCCCGCCTGAGAAGAGCCTGACTGGGGTTTCATTCGATATTCCCGTGCGTAAAGAGCCTGCCGCGGTTCCTACTCCAGAGACAACTGCTCCTGCGCCATTGCAAGCGCTTGCCCAGGCTGCAGAACCCGCTCCTAAACCTAAGCTCGCGGATGGCACCCTTAAGCTGCGTTTCCTGTCCACGGTGGACCAGTTCGTGGGGGAAGAACTCGAGCTCTACGGTCCTTTCCAGGCAGGCGACGAGGCCGAGCTTCCGGACACCGTCGCTTCCATTCTTATCGAGCAGGGTAGTGCCGTCGAGAACTGAGCTGCCACAAGCTTTTTAAAGGAGTCCCTTTCCCATCGTCGCTATGAAACTCCCAAAAACCCGGCGTACCTATTGCCCTAAGTGCAGGAAGCACACTGAGCATAAGGTCCATCAAGCCAAGAAGAGGACGCTGGGCACTGCCCATCCGATGTCCTACGGCAACAAGAACATCCGTGCGAAGCAGCGTGGCGCCGCCCGTGGTTATGGTAACCTCGGCCGTTACAGCAAGCCGCCCGCTTCGAAGTTCCGTATGGGCGGAAGAAAGCAAAGCAAGAAAGTGGACCTGCGCTACGAGTGCACCAAGTGCGGTAAGATGCACATCGCGGGCAAGTCCTGGCGCGCCAAGCGCGTGGAGTTCAAGCAATGAGACCTCTCAAAGAAACCAGCAGCAGGTTCATCAAGGTTCGCTGCCCTAAGTGCAAGAATGAACAGGTCGTCTTCGGCAAGGCAAGCACGAAAGTGCAATGCCTCATCTGCCACAAGGGACTGGCCGAGCCGACGGGTGGCAAGAGTAAGATAAAAGCCCGCGTGCTCGAGGTCCTGGTCTGATGCGTTCACTGGATTTTGTCTACGATGTAAGGAATCCTGAACAGTCCTACGTCCAATTGCCGAAAGACGGTTCCATATCAGCCGACGAACGTTTCATGATATCAGTATGGATCCCGCGCGGCGTGTCGACTACTGCCATAAACCGAGAAATCCGCAGAACTCTCCCTATCTTGGACAATAGTGGTCCTTGCGCTTTTTTCACCAAGGCGAATCCGCGGAAAATCCACGAAAGCGACGTTTATGACCCGCAGACGCGCGTTTACAGCACGCTTTGCGAAGTAGTGAGTGTACTCGAGGCGGTGCGCTGATGCTTCTAAGGCGCGAGGGAATGCCTGACGAGGATGATTTTGTGATTTGCACCGTCACCGGAGTACAGCCCCATTGTGTCTTCGCCCGGTTGGATGAGTACGACAAGAGCGGGCTTATCCACATCAGCGAGATCGCGCCCGGACGCATAAGGAACATCCGAGAGTACGTGCAGGAAGGAAAGAAGATCGTCTGCAAGGTGCTGCGCATCGACATGGAGCGCGGCCACATAGACCTTTCTCTGAGGAGAGTCAACGAGGGCCAGAGGCGCGAAAAGCTTTCCGAGCTCAAAGAGGAGCAGCTCGCCGAGAAGATAGTCGAGCACGCCGCCCATAAGCTCAAGCAGCCCGTGGAAGAGGTCTACAACAAGATAACCGACTCGATTTTCAAGAAGTATCCCTTGCTTTTCTCAGCTTTCAAGGACGTTGCGGATGGAAAGTTGTCGTTGGCATCTTTGGGCATAGACAAGACGCTGGCCGAGGAGCTCGAGAGCGACATCATCGCGAGATTGCAGCCCGAGGAAGTGTCAGTAAAGGGCACGTTCTCTTTGCACAGCACGGCTGGCAATGGTATCAATATCATCAAGAAGATTCTCACGGACGCCCAGGCATTGCGCGAGGATGCCGACATCAGGTACTTGGGCAACGGCCTTCATCACCTGGTCATTAAGGGGACTGACATAAAGGACGCGGAAAAAGCCATGAGTCTTGTCAGCGAAGCAGTCCTTGCCGCTTCGAAAAAGGCGAAAGTACAGGCGGACTTCCAGCGGGAAGAATAGTTCCGACAGTATTTTAAAGCCCCGTTCGATATTCTTTTCGATGCGTCATATCCTGAAGTGCACTGCATGCTCTACTTTCACGATGCAGGAAAACTGTCCTGGTTGCGGCAAGAGCGCCGTGACAACGCAGCCTCCAAAGTACTCTCCTGAAGATCGCTATGGTCGTTTGAGGCGGGAAGCCAAGAAAATGGGAGGGTTGTTGTGAGCTGGAATGTCAACTGGCTGGGCAAGCCGCCTGAAATTTCAAAGGCAGTGCTGATCGAAGGCATGCCGGGCATAGGAAATGTCGGGAAGGTCGCGATAGACTTTCTGATAGACACGCTGAAGGCGAAGAAGATAGCCGAATTCCATTCCCGGCAGATGCCGCATTCCGTTTTTGTGAACGAGCACGGTCTTGTCGAGATGCCGAAGATAGACTTGTATCTCGTGAAGCGGAAGAAAGGCCCGGACATATTGTTGCTTGCCGGTGATGTGCAGCCCGCGAGCGAGGAATCCTGCTACGCATTCTGCGAACTCGTGGTGCAGATATCGGGCCAGATGAAAGTCAAGGAGATAGTCACCACCGGAGGCATCGGGTTGCGTGCCGCGCCCAAGAAGCCGAAGGTGTTCATAACAGGCACGTCGAAGGATGCGCTGAAGCATTATTCCTCTTTGCGTGTAAGCAAGGACATCTATGGGACGGTCGGCCCGATTATTGGCGTATCCGGCGTCCTCTGTGGCCTTGCCGGCAAGGGTGGCATAGATGGAGTCACTCTCCTTGTCGAGGTTCTGGGGCACCCGATGTATGTCGCCGTGCGTGGCGCGCGCGAACTTTTGCGCGTGCTTAACGGCCGTTTCAATCTCGGGCTCAACCTCAAGGAACTTGAGAAGGAGATAACCAAGCTCGAAGCTGAATTGAGTGATAGGACCGCTGACGTCCTGCAGGTAGGGATGCAGCGCAGGGATGACATCAACTACATAGGGTGATATCATGATGATAAAAGAGGTGCGTGCGCGCGAGGTCATTGACAGCAGGGGAAACCCGACTGTCGAGGCCGTGCTAAAGACAAGAGATGGGGTTTTCAGCGAGATAGTCCCCAGCGGCGCGAGCACCGGTGTTCACGAGGCGCTTGAGTTGCGCGATGGCGGGAAGCGTTATGGCGGCCAGGGCGTCCTCAAGGCAGTGCGGAACGTGAACGGCCCCATCAACAGGGTGGTGAATGGTCTTGATTGCCGTGACCAAAGAAAAATAGACGAGGCGATGATCAAGCTCGACGGTACTCCGAACAAGTCGCGCCTTGGCGCTAACGCGATGCTCGCGGTGAGCCTGGCGGCTTGCAGGGCTGCATCTCCGGACGTCTATTCCCACATCGCCGAACTTTCGCGTTCCAAAATGATGATACCTGTTCCTTTCATGAACATAATCAACGGCGGCAAGCACGCCGGAGGAACCATTGACTTTCAGGAGTTCATGATAGTCCCGATGGGCAAGGACTTCACTGATTCTTTGCTGATAGGAACCGAGGTCTACCATTTGCTCAAGGCCGAGCTCAAGCGAAAGTATGGGCCCAGCGCGATAAACGTCGGCGATGAAGGTGGCTTTGCCCCGCAGATCAAGGTGTCCGGAAAAATTTCGGACATTGCGGCAGAACCATTGCGCCTGCTTTCCGAGGCCATCGATGACTCGGGCCATTCAAAGAAAGTCAAATTCGCGATGGACGCGGCTGCCTCGAGTTTCTACAAGAACAACCGCTACGTATTCGCGGGACGCAAGCTCTCCCCGCATAATATGCTCGAAGTCTACGAATCCATGGCAGAGGAATTCCCGTTGATCAGCATCGAGGATCCTTTCCAGGAGGAGGACTATGCGTCCTTCGCCGAGCTTCGGCAATGCCTCAGGGGCAAAGTGCAGGTCGTGGGCGATGATCTGACAGTCACGAACACCGCGAGGATCCAACGCGGGATAGACTATGACGCGTGCAGCGCTCTTTTGCTCAAAGTCAACCAGATAGGGACGTTGAGCGAGGCCATCGACGCCTCGATATTAGCCAAAGCAGCCGGATGGAATATTATGGTCAGCCATCGCAGTGGGGAGACAGAGAGCACGTTCATAGCCGACCTTGCCGTCGGCCTCGGCACTGGCCAGATCAAGTCAGGCGCTCCTTGTAGGGGCGAGCGCACCGCCAAATACAATCGGTTGTTGCGTATCGAGGAAGCTCTCGGCAAGAAAGCGAGAATGCCGAAGCAGGGTTTCTGGAGGGTTTGATGGTGTCTTTTGTCGTGGGGTGCAGTAACGGCGTCGCCCTTGGCAAGAGCATCGCGCGCAAGTTGCGCGTTCCTTTCGAGGAGTTGCTCGTGCAGAAGTTTCCCGATGGAGAATTAAAAATCAAATTCCATTCTCCTGTGAAGGGAAGGCATATCATGCTGGTGCAGACTTTGCACCCGCCGAACGAAGAGCTTGTCGAGTTGGTCTTCGCGCTTCATACAGCCAAGACCCTAGGTGCTAGAGTCACTTTAGTCGTTCCATACATGGCTTACCTGCGCCAGGATATGCGTTTCCATCCAGGCGAGTGCGTCAGCAACTCCATAGCGGCCGGCCTGCTTTCAGAAGCAGACCATATCATCACCATAGATCCGCACCTGCATCGAGTCAAGGATCTGCGACAGATATTCCGTTGTCCTGTCAAGACATTGTCAGCTAACTCATTGCTCGCGGACTTCATACGCAAGAGATACAAGAAAGAGCTCATCCTGGGTCCTGACGAAGAATCCTACCAGTGGGCGGCGAAAATCGCCGAGGCAGTCAAGGCCCACGCCGTTGTGCTGCGCAAGAAGCGCTACGGCAGCAGGAAGGTCAGCATAAAGATCCGTGGCGTCGACATCAAGGGAAAGACCGTGGTGATAGTGGATGACATCGTGTCCAGCGGCCACACTATGCTCGAGACCATCAAGGAAGCGAAGCGCCTTGGCGCCAGGAAAATAGTGTGCCTGACCGTTCACGGTATCTTCGCCGAAAATGCACTGGCTAAGATAAGGAAGCTCGGCGCGACTGTGCACGCGACCAACACCGTCCCGAATAAAGTGGCGGATATCGACGTGTCCGGGATTATAGTCGACGCTCTGCGATGAATCTTTGATTCATATTTTCTGTCCGAATCGATGCTTCCGCCGGTTTATATCAAAGCCCTCCGTTGTTGTTTTACTGGAGGTGAGGCACATGATGGATGCCTTGGATGTGTTGAGACAACTCGCTGGTTTCGAGGTTTTTCGGCCGCCCGATGGGAAGTCCGCCCCGTTCATTTGGGGAACGGCGGCTTGAGCTGTCGTGGCAATAGAACTTTGACAATCCTGCGTCCGGGGAAATTTCGGAGTATTTCGTTCAGCGGCGGCAATGGCTTTCTTTTTCCCTTCACGTCGTAATTGACGAGTATGTATTTGTCCTGCGGGTTCTCGAGAGCCATGGTCTGCTTCTTTGTGAGGTGCTGGTAATGTTTTCTCAATGGTCGCATCGAGTTGCCGTGGCAGCTTATGGCCACGTCGCAGGGATATTTCCGCAGGAAAGCTTCGAGTTCCTTGATGAATGGGTTCACTCTCTTTGCCACCATGGCTATGCTTTCGCCTTTGGGCGGCGGGTTGTCGTAGCCGCGGTGCACGCGCTGCCATTCCTTCTCCCCCAATTTCTTGGCGATCTCGGTCTTGCTCGTGCCCTGCAGCGCGCCATAGGACCGCTCAATCAGCCTGTCGTCTATTATCAGGGGGATGATGTTCAGTCTCTTTCCAAGTGCTATCCTCAACGTGTCGCTCGCGCGTTTCCTTGTGGTGGTGAATGCGAGGCCGATTTTCTTTTCCCTGATCTGCTTGGCTATCTTCCTTGATTCAGCTTTCCCTTTCGCGGTCAGTGGAGGATCGCGCCATCCTGAGAATAACTTGCGCGCGTTGTCCGCGCTTTCGGCGTGCCTGAATATGTATATCTTGCAACGTGTCATCTTGCCTCTTTTTGGTTGCTTTGGCTTTATGACTTAAATTCGTGTCGGTGTCATCCGCGGAGGATTAGTTTCGTTTATATATCAGTTGTCCATTCCGATTTTTATGAATTTCATATACGGAGCGGCTCTAGGTGTAATCTCCGTCGAAGTGCTGGGCTATATCTGGCACAGGTTCGTCGAGCACGACGGCTTTTTAGGCGATGGCCTGCGTTACAGGCATTGGGTGCACCACGAGGTGCTTTATCCGCCGAAACGTCTTCGGCCTTCCGGAAGGTACCACGACGCGGGTTCCTGGACGTGGTATTTGGCGGGTGGAGTTTGCAGCGTGCTCGCCTTGATACTATTGCCCCTTGACTTATCCGTTCCGTTCGTGGTCGCGGCCTGGCTCTATGGGCTTTTCCTGGAGGTGCTTCACCGTTCGTTCCATATATTCCATTCCTGGTTCAAGCGTTGGGGTTGGTGGAGTCATTTGCGCTCCTTGCATGACCGACACCACCAGGGTCATTATAATTTCGGGGTTCTTTTATTCGGTATGGATCTGTTGTTCGGCACGAAGCTGTCCAAGGGCAAGGTTAAGGACAAGTCCAGGTTCCCTGGTTACAAGAAATGAGTCAGTGCTTGCTGACTGCCAGGTCGTGGGCTTCTATGTAGCGTGATATGAACTCTTTCCAGTCACATTTCTCGGCGATTGCCCTGGCGGCTATCTTGTTCATTATGCGTGCCTGTTTTGAAAGCAGCGCGTAATCGTGCATCACCTGGGCGAGCTCTTCAGTAACTTCGTCGTCGTTCTTGCCTTCGCGGTGCAGCGTCCAGATTCCTTTGCTGGTACCGATGTCGCATTCGGTGCAGATGTACTTGCCGAATCCAGCCAGGTCGCTGGTCACGCTGGGAACTCCCAAAGCAGCCGCTTCCAGCGGGGTGTATCCCCAGGGCTCGTAGATGCTCGGGAAAACTCCCAAGTGTGATCCCTGCATTGATTCGTAGTAGGAAAGGTTCAATAATCCGTCAGCGCCGGTGAGATATATCGGGTAGTAGACTACCTTGACTCTGTCGTCCTCCTGGTTATCCAGGCCGACGTCCAGCAACGTGCGGTAAATCATGTCCTTTTCTTCTTCGTACAGATCGTGGGTTATTATCGGCGGAGTGCCTTTGCGCTTCAGGCGCAGCACCTTGCGCTTGATCTCCTCGCGCATGTCCTTGCCGAATATGGTCTCGTTCGTGAGTTCCTTGTTTCCGACGAAGGAAGTGATTATGTTGTGCTGGACCTCTTCCATGTTGTCGTGTATGTATTCCCTAAGATCAGTGAACATGGTCTTGTTCTCGAGCAGCTCCGCCTTTATGCCGCGGATGTTGCCCGGCACCCAGATGAACGCGACTATGGTCTTCTCGGATTTGTCCTCTTTCAGCTTGTCGTTCAGCCTGCCCAGCGCGCGCACGAAGACGTCTATGCCCTTGTCGTGGAACTCGTATCTTCCGCTGAGGAAGAACACCAGGGTGTTGTCCAAGTCAAAGCTGTAGTAAGGGAAGAAATGGAAACTGACGAAGTCATAGATCTTGTTCTTGAACAGCTTGTGGCGGACGCTGCTTTCCTCGAAAGTCGGGAACTTCTCCATGTCCAGGCCATTGAACAACAGCACGTCCGGTTTCCTGCCGAGGAAGTGTTCTGCCTCGATGCCGGTTATCTCGCTGACTGTGGTGAAGGCATCCGCGTTCTGCGCGCACAGTTTCTCCACCTGCCACTTGGCCCATAGTCCCTGGCCGCGCTTCTTGGCTTCGGCCTCCGGGTCTATGTTTTTGAGGTTATTGTAGATATTGATGTGCTCGCTGGTGAGGGTCCTGCCGAGCATGGTCGCGTGGGTGGTGAATACCGTGCCCATGGGCACGTTCCTTGACTTCAGGTACAATACTGTCGCCCCTGCCAGCCATTCGTGGCAGTGCGCGACGCAGGGCCCTTCGCAGGTGCCGTTAAGCTCCTCGAGGGTGCGTCCCACCGAATAGGCCCATACCAAAGGTTCATCAACGTCGTAGTAGGATGAACCCAAAGTGTCGAGCTTCCACTTGTCCCAAAGTTCGCGCTTTATCTCTTCTGTCTTTTTCGTGTAGGGCGCGAAATCGATGAGTATGGCCTTCGGGTTGCCGGTGACCAGCCAGGTGCCGTAGTGGCAGTCTATGCCTTCCAGGCGGAGCTTGTCGAATGCGACCTTCATGTTTTCAGGAGGCATCGTCTCCTCGAAAACGCCATAGGCCTTCTTAGGGAAGTATGGGCCGATGGTGCAATAGTTGTCTTTGCCGTACTGCTTAATCATCTGCCTGGCCTTGGAGGAGACTACAGTGTATATGCCGCCTACCTTGTTGCATACTTCGAACGAGACCTCGAAGCAATTCTTCGCCTTTGGCATCAACAGTTCGCGGTTCCTATGCTATAAAAGGATAAGGCACTACTCTGGAGTGCTATATTGCATGTTCATCAGATGTGACTAGTGCTTTGCTGGCTTCCATCATTATGAAACCGCCGCTGGCGACAGCCACTATGAGCAGCCAGTCAGTGCCTGCTAGCGAGACTGTGTTGAATACGTGCTGCAACGGCGGCCAATGCACGATGAATACCTGCAGGAGCGTCGAAACCATAACCGCGCCCATCAATACAGGGTTGGTTAACGGGTTGAGATGCTTTAATGAGGAATACGCGCTCCTGCTGCTGATTACCGCGAACATCTGGAACGCGACCAGGGTGGTGAATGCCACTGTCCGGGCCTTGTCAGTGCCCTGGTCCTGGTAGGCGATGAACATTACGATGGTGCCGATTGCCATCAATACGCCGAATAGCACTATGAGCAGGAACATCTTGGAAGATATGGGGTGTGCTTTCGGGTTTCTAGGCGGCCTGCGCATTATTTTCTCATCGGCAGGCTCGAAGCCCAGCCCCATGGCTGGGAAATCGTCCGTCAAAAGGCTGATGGCGAGCAGTTGCAACGGCAGTAATGGTAGGGGCAGCCCAAGCGCGATGGCGGTCAGCACGCTGAGTATCTCGCCCGCGTTACAGGACAATAGGTAACGCGCGCTGTTGATCATCTTGTCATAGATGTTTCTGCCTTCCATTATCGCGTTGACTATGGTGGAAAAATTGTCATCGACCAGAGTGGCTTTGGCCACGTCTTTTGCGACGTCTGTGCCCGTTATTCCCATGGCTATGCCTATGTTTGCTTTCTTGAGCGCGGGCGCGTCATTGACTCCATCGCCGGTCATCGCCACAATGTGTCCTTTGGATTGTAGCGCGTTTACTATGCGGAGTTTCTGGAGTGGCTGCGCCCTGGCGACTATGCGTATGCGATCAATCTTTTTCTTCAGGTCAAGGTCGCTCATGCGCTCGATGTCATCGCCGGTAAGAATCAAATCATCGGGTCTCTGCAATCCTATCTTCTGTGCCACTGCTCGTGCTGTTAGCGCGTGGTCTCCGGTTATCATCATCACGTTTATTCCTGCCTCGCGGCATCTTGCCACCGCTTCGGCAACCTCTTCGTGAGGCGGATCCATCATTCCTGCGAGCGCGACGAATATGAGTCCGTTCTCGGCGTTGGATCTGTTTCGTGATTCTCTTTCGGTCAGGTTCTTGTACGCGAGGCCGAGCACGCGGAGCGCATCCTTGGCGAAATCCTCGTTCATTCCATTTATCCTGTGCTTGTCCTCGCGCGTGATACGTCTTATCTTCCCGTTTTCGATTATGTGGGTGCATTGGTTCAGCAGCAGGTCCGGCGCTCCCTTGACATAGGAATGGTACTTGCCGGTTTTCGCGTCCTTCAGTATGATGCTCATCCTCTTGCGTTCGCTGTCGAAAGGCAGTTCCTCGACCACGCGATACCTGGCGCGCAGCGAACTGTCCTCTATGCCGGCCTTCTTGCCGAGGACGACCAGCGCTCCTTCTGTCGGGTCTCCTATGACTTCGTGCTTTCCTTTTCGTATGGTGAGCGATGAGTTGTTGCAAAGGTATCCGATGCGGGTCGCCAGGTCTATCTCGGAAGGGTGTACTGGCTGGCCGTCTGATGTGAACCCTCCTTTTGGTTCGTAGCCGGTTCCGCTGACCTGGATTGTTCTCGAGTCCAGGTACATCCGGGTGACCGTCATCTCGTTCTTTGTTATCGTGCCGGTCTTGTCAGTGCAGATTATGGTGGCGGCCCCGAGGCTCTCGGCTGCCGGGAGCTTGCGTATCAGCAGGTTGTTCTTGGCCAATCGTCTTGCTCCGAGTGAAAGGCTGACGGTGACCACTATAGGTAAGGAGTTAGGTATGGTGGACACCGTGAGTGCCAACGCGAACAGTATCATCTGTCCGAATGAAAGCGCGCCTGTCGCAGTTCCTATGATGAATACTATCGATATTAGAACCATGGCCACTATGCTGATCTCGCGCGCGAGCTGGGTGAACTTTTGCTGCAAAGGAGTGGGAGTAGGCTTTGTGCTCTGCAGGCTGGATGCTATTTTTCCTATCTCGGTTTGTATCCCCGTATTTGTCACCAGTGCGGTGCCTTTTCCATATGTGGCCACGGTGCCCGCGAAAAGCATAGATGTCCTGTCCGAGACAGGCAATTTTTCCGACACTGCCTTATCGGATTTCGCGACAGGCATGGATTCTCCTGTCAGGGCGGCCTCGTCGCTTTGCAACATTGATGATGTCAATACCCTGCAATCAGCGGGTATGATGTCGCCCGCTTCTATCAGCAGCACGTCGCCAGGAACGAGCAGGGATGCAGCTATCTTTTGCGCCCTTCCATCACGTATGACTTTCGCCGTAGGCGCTGCCATCTTTTCGAGAGATTCTATCGCGCGCTCGGCGCGGTATTCCTGTATGAATCCCAGGAGTATGTTCAGCAGTATTATCCCCGCGATCGCTCCTGCCTCAAGATAATCCTGTAGTATCAGAGAGAATGCGCATGCGACGACGAGCAGCAACAGAAGAGGATTTGTCAATTGCCCGAGGATTATGCTGGTTATGGTCCAATGCCTTTCGCGCTTTATTTGGTTCGGGCCATATTTATTCAGCCGGGTTTTGGCTTCCTGCTCGCTGAGTCCCTTGTCGCGACTGCCTGTCTTTCGCAATGCCTCCGCAGGCGCAATGGAGTGCCAGCTCTCACCTCTTTGTTCCATTGGCGTTCCAAAATGCATGATTCATTAAAAACCTAGTGCTTGCATTGTAGTCACAAAGCTTTATAAGTCTGAGTTGGGATGGATGGCTATGCTCGCAAGCGAACTAATGCGTTCGAATTTTCTGTCTGTCCATCTGGATGACAGTCTGCACTCCGCGCTCAGCAAGCTTGACCGTGGCAAGCATCACAGTGCCATAGTCCTCGACAATCGCGACCGTTTTGTCGGGCTTCTCGACAAGGAATCCTGTTTGAGATCCAGGGGCGATTTGGGCGAGATGAAAGTACGTAAGGTCGTTCGCAAGACCTCGCGCCTTGAGGAGACGATGGAACTCCAGCGCGTAGCGCGCCTGCTTCTCGCCAGCGATGTGCACATTCTCCCAGTGCTCGACAAGTACAAGAGGGTGGCTGGCATTGTCGGCGCGCGGGATTTGATTCTCGCGATGTCCGAGAGTCTCCGTTCGCTGAAGGTATCCGATGTGATGGTTAAGTTCCCTCTAGTCGTGTCTTCCGGCGACAACATCGCCAAGGTCATCGAGCTTATGCGCCGTCAGAGGATAAGCCGCGTTCCAGTGGTGGATGCCAAGAAGAAACTTGTGGGCGTCGCTACGCTCTTTGATATCCTCAAGCGCATGTCGAGCATTCCTGTGAAGGGACGCTCCAGAGGAATCGGAGGCAGCAACGCCCAGTATAGGAACGACCGCAAACGCGGTTCTTCAATGGGGGAAGTGACTATTGACATTATTATGGAGCGCAAGGTGCAGACGGCTTCTTCGGGTCTGCAATTGCAGGCTGCCGTCCGCAAGATGTCCGAATCAGGGATTTCAGACCTTATCATTATCGATGAAGGCCGCCCCATAGGCATCGTGACCAGCAAGGATATTCTCAAGCGTCTAGCGTGACTGTCACTTTCTGTCAGTATTGTTGTCTATGATATAA
>CAYSVV010000006.1:0-12830 GCA_964434695.1 uncultured Methanosarcinales archaeon | reverse complement strand
ATGGTCGCGTTCATCACTAGCTTCTGAACCTCGAGTGCCTTGACAGGGAGCGCCTTGAGCTCGCGCATCTGCTTCTGCAGCGTAGTCATCTCTTCCTTGAGAGACTTCATCAGGTTCTGGTCGGTAGCGAACTTGTAGATCAGGGTGACCAGAAGCGATATTATGAACGACAGCAAGAGCAGGCCGAGCCAGGGCGGCATCAGCAACGACCAGCCCAGCAGGAAATCAAAGAACGCGTCGAACACTATTCCCCGCCCATGAACTTGCGCATCATCGGGTTCATGTCCATAAGGTGTTGTCTAGCGATGACCTCATAGAGGCGATAGATGATCATGACGGTGAGCAGCAGCGATGTTCCATTGGTGAGCGCGCCGCTGATATCGGCGATACCTGCCAGCAGGCCTACCGCTATGGCGCCCATGACGGTCAACGGGCCGATGTAACGGTCCAGGATACGTTCGAGCACGCGCTCGTCACGTCGAAAACCCGGAATCTGCAAACCACTCGCCATAATCTGCTTGGCCTGGGAGCGCGCGTCCATTCCAGCGGTCTGTACCCAGAACCAGCTGAATATCACGGCACCGATTGTCAAGATCATGATGTAGAACGCAGCGATGCCTATCTCATTGATTGATATCGAGCCACGTAGTGCATTGCCAACAATGTTTGGTGGCGTGAGCCAGGATACGAGCCCGGTCTGCGCAGAACCCTGCGAGAACGTTCCGAGTATCGGCCACCCCCAATTCTGCAGTAGCTGCGCCCAAAGCTGTATGTTGGCGAGCAAGGCTGCGATGAGTATGACTGGAATGTTGCTGGTGTAGACGAAGTTCAGGGGCCATCGTATGCCGTGGCCGCGCACTCTGCCGAATGAAAGTGGGATTTCGACCTTCATCGCCTGCATATAGACTGCCGCCGCAAAAACAATTACCGTCGCGGCAATGCCTGCGAATTCAAGCATAGCTGTCTGAGGATCGCCTGCTCCGAGACTCTGGATCAAGGCAGGCAAGGCGCCGGTTGCGACTTCAGGATTTGTAGGTGAAGGCAAAGGCGAGAACGTCCTGATGAAAAGTGATTGTGATACTCCTGCGGCGATGAAGAGTGATATTCCAGAGCCAAAGCCCCATTTGCTCACAACTTCATCCATGAACATGATGATGATGCCGCCCAGGATCAACTGAAAGATGAGAACCAACTGCATCTGAAGGAAAAGCGCGGGCGTGTCACGCAGCGCGATGTCCGGAGCCAAACCGCTCATGAATACATAGATGCCTGCTTCGAAAAGGATGAAGAATATGCTCGAGAGTTTCTGCGTTCCCTGGAAACGTTTTCTTCCTTCGGGTTTTGTAAGGTCGAACTTCAAGATACCTGCTCCGTTCAACAATTGGAGCACGATGCTTGCGGTGACCAGGGGGCCGATACCCAGAGATATGATGCTGCCAAAGCTGGCTCCAAGAATCACGGATAGGAACTCAAAACGCTGCAGCGCGTTCTGGCCAAGGCCGAACAACGGAATCATTCCCAGAACGAAGAACAGCACCAGGACAACAAGGGTCCACTTGAGCTTCTCCTTGAAAGATAGGTTCTTTTGCGTGGGTCCCTTGACCTCAGGTAAATTTGCAATTAGAGTATCGTATGCTCCCATTTACGAGGCCTCAGTACCGGTCCTTTTTATTCCTTGGCAACAAGTTCGCCGCCAGCCTGCTTCAGAGCGTCAGGAACACCTTTCGAAGCGGCATCAACGCTGACGTTCATCTTGTGCAGTATCTTGCAGCTACCGATGAGCTTTCCAAAGCCCAGGGTGCCCAGGTCTACTTTGATCTTGTCGCCTTCCTTCTTCGCCTTTCCGTCGGCCAGCCAGCGCTCGATGCGCGTGTCCAGGTCGCGGCAGGTTAGAGCACGCACCGGCGTGCTGTTATGAGCAATAAAACCGTTCTTTCCGAAATAGTCAGCTGGGAAGCTCTGCTTCTTGGTATCGCTTTTCTTTCCACCGCTGGCGTTGCCCTTTCCACCCGAGTTGCCGCTGCCGCGGTGATTGCGGCCGAAGCCACACTTGCGTGAACCGCGCATCTTTCTGCATTTGGGTTTCTTATGGACTACCATTAGTACACCATCCTCGTTATGAGGTCCTTGATCTTGTCTCCGCGGTCGCCCAACGCTCCGCCCCTGATGAACGGAACCTTGACTCCCTTTCGGCCATAGCCGCGCTTGGGCGGCTGGAGCCTGAATGAAGTCGCTTTCTCGTCCTTGGAATGCTTGCGCAACATGGCAAGGAATTCATCATCCACGATACCCCACGTCAGGATGCCCGGTGCCTTCGCAATCATTCCCTTGAAAGTAGGAGTGTCATTGACAACGGTGCAGCTGTTCACCACAGGAACGCCTAGCATGCGCAGGGTGTCCTGGACTGCTTCACTGGAACGAGGACCGCTTCTTACCCTGACAACGGCGATAAGGCTCATGATTCCTCCCCACGCGCCGCAGGACCTTCGTGCATGGCGACGGCTTCCGCGCCCTTGAGCGTGGTCTTTACAACATTGAGTTTCTGCAGAGCGCTGAGCAATGCCATGACTAGGTTGCGCGTCTTGCGGGTGTTGCCGCTCGCCTTGCTCCATACGTCACGCACGCCGGCCAGCTCGAGCACACGCGCGCAGTTCTTCTCTATGACGAGCCCCTTTCCTTTTGGTGCTGGCATGAGCTTGATGCGGCAGCTTCCACAGCGGCCTCTGACCTCGAACGGGATGCTGTGCGGCTCGCGCACGTTGCTTTCCCAGGATCCTGAACCGCGACGTATCATGAAAACATTGAGCTTGGCATTGCGTATGGCTTTTTCACGAGCGGGCATGGTATCCTTGCTCTTACCATAGCCGATGCCGATTATGCCGTCGCGGTTGCCTATGACTGCGAGCGTTCCGAAGGATGGCCTGTTGCCGTACTTGGATTTCTTCTGCGTTTGCTTGAAGAGCCTGCGTTTTCCACCTCCGAACTTACCTCGAGCCTGGCCGATCCAGAGCAGGTCGCTCTCGAAGTTGGGTAGTAGGATTTCCGTGATTTCGGGCTCGAGGATCCTTTCGCCGGAACGGAGAACAGAGACCATGTCGCGGATTTCGCCGCTCTTGACTTTCCTGCCTATGTCGGTCTTGGGCTGCCACGCGGCCACGTCGAAGTTCGGTTTCACCTCGGCCGGTCGTGGCGGCTGCTCTTCGGTATCCGTGACCGGGCCTAGTGTGTCTTTCTCGACCTCGAGCACTGGCTTTTCATCTTCCTGTTCGTTAACCATTTTACTTGATCTTCTCCTCGACTTGCTTGACGTGCGCCGGCAGGGTCTCTGGCGTAATCCCGTTCTTCAGGTACGCGCTGAACGCCTTCTTGTATGCTGCGTCATCCTTTTTCAGGAGAGCCGCGTAATCAGCAATGTGCTTGCCACTGAGCCTTTCAGCCTTGGGCAGGGCTTTTTCGTCCGACGGCACGTCGAGACCGCCCGACTTGGCGCCCGCGACAGCGGCGAACACGAGCGAACCCTTAACGGGAGAGGTGAAACCGATATCGGTGACAGCCTTCTTGATATTCGCCTTCAACGCCTTGGCGGCGAGCAACTTTCCGCAAAGGAAAGCCGCGGGGATATTGCCGGTTCCAGCTTTCCATCCGAGTTTGGCGAGTTCCTGGGTGCTGGCCGAAACAAGCACCATGTCTCCCTTTGGCTCGTATTTGACTATCTGTATACGGAGATGGTTGAGCGACCTGCGGACTACGAGCCGGGGGTCGCTTCCTGCCAGCGCAAACCTTCGCTTGCGATAGTTGGTCCTGCCCTCGCGCTTCCTGCGGAAAGGCACCGTGTAACGTTGATTTGTGGCCATTTTATTTGAACAGTTTCTGCTCCTCACAGTATATCTTTATGTGGTGTGTGCTTCTGAAGAAGCCGCCCTTGACTTTGTTATATAGAGTCCTGAATGTTGTGTCGGTGATTTTATTGCGTTCGCGCAAATGGAAAACAAGCACCCTTTGGCTTCTGACTTTTGCCATCCAGGTGTCCTTCGAGTTCGTTCTCGCGCCGGCTGTGCCCTTCCTGCTGCCTGGGCCGCGTCTTCTATTCCTTCGGCGCTGCTTCAGCCTTTGGGTGAAACGTGCTTTGCTCACTCCCTTGTCTTGTTCGCGCCAAATAGCCCCTTGTTTTATCAGGGAACGGACGTCTGCCTTGGTTATCGCTTCTTTGATATCGCCGAGGCGTTCAGTGTCGAAGCGAACCTTCTGCTCGGAACAATCAAAGATATCCGCCGCGAGACGTTTCTGGATCATTTCAGTTCTCCTTCTGGGTCAGTACCTTTTCCGCTTCCTTTCTCTCAGCTTCCTTCTTCTCTTCCTCGCTGAGCTTCTTCTCTTCCTTCTTCGGAGCGGTGGTCTTCTTCTTGGTCTTTTTATCGGCGCGTTCGGCGGCGAGCTTCTTGCGCTCTTCCACCTTCGACTTCGCCCGAGTGGCGTAGTCCTGCGCTTTCTTGATATTGAGTACTGCTACATTTCGTTTCATCAGCTCGGCTATGATATCGATGCGTTTCCGCATTCCGGTGCTCGCGGCCAGCACGGCCCCGTCAGTCTTAGGGTCTAGCTTCGCGGCCTGCGCGACGTTCGAAACGATGATTGGCTTGAGGCCGCTCGAGTGCAACCCGCGCACGTCGGCGGGGAAACCATATCCTGGCTTGACTCTGGGTGCCTGGCCAGCGGACTGGTGGCGTATCTTGCTGTGTAATCCATGCGGCTTGCGCCATCCCCTGGCGAGACGCTTGTGGCGGTGGCCGTCCTGACGGTTGAAGTCCTGCTTCCTGCGCCGCATTTCCTTTCTCAGGGCTAGTGTGTCAGTCATTCTTCCACCCCTGGCTTGTGAGTGACATAAATTCCATCCTGGAAAATCCTGCGGTCGCGTTTGCTCACGAACGTGATGCCTTCGAACTTCGACGCGGTGCAGCCCGCCATTTCTATATCGGGCGAAACAACCACGATGACGTCGCCGTCAATCTTAACGTCGACATCCTTATCAAAGGATATCTCTCTGGGAACTTTTTCCCCTAGGAAATTCTTGACGATGAGCCTGTTCTTGTTCAACGTGACGTTCATCGGAAAGTGGCTGGCGCATATCTTCAGCTTGTAGGTGAACGGCGTGACAACGCCGGTAATCATGTTATTGAGGTGAGCTTGTATGCTGCCCATCAGGCGCTTCTCCCGCTTACCTGACTGCTCTGATTTTATCACGATGGCATCTCCATCCGCCGTGATTTTTACCCCGATCTGGCCGAGCACCCTCTTGAGCTCTCCCTTCGGGCCCTTTACCGTGACGTCGCGGCCGCTAACCGAAGCAGTGACGCCTTCCGGCAATTTAGCAGTGTAAACAAGTGCCATCAGTAGCAATAGGCGATTAGCCTTCCTCCGATATTCTGTTTCTTTGCATCCTCAAGTATCATCAGTCCCTTGGATGTCGATATGATGATAATGCCGAAGCCCTTGGCGGGCAGGTAGCGCTTTTCCCACTTGTCGTAGTCAGCGCTGGTAATCGCGAAACGGGGCTTGACGACTCCGCATTCGTTGATCTTACCGAGCAATGGGACGGTTATGACCGCTCCGCGGGTGGTGTTCTGCGCCGCGCATTCGCCGACGAAACCGTTTGCCTGGAGCAGGTCCAGAACTTTCTTGGTCATCCTTGCGACGGGGTAAAGCCTAACGCTGTCCCTGCCTATGCGCTCGTAATTGAGCATCTTTGACATTACATTCGCGAGTGGGTCGTTGTTCATTTTTTCCTCAGTTATATTTCTTGAATCCTATGCTGGTCGCAAGTTCCCTGAAGCAGTGCCTGCAAAGCTCCAGTCCATAGCTGTTGATGTGGCCACCGGTGCGTCCGCACCTGCGGCACTTGTGCAATCCGATACCCGAAGATCTGGTCTTGGGCGCGTTGTGCTTGATGTATTTCTGCCGCTTGACAGGTTTGGCCTTGAGTTGCTTGAACTCCTTGCGCCAGTCCTTGTAACTCATGCCTCTTCCTCCTTAACGCTCACCTGGAAGCGGTCCTTCATGAATGCCATTGCGGCGTCCCTGTTTATCTTCTGCCGCTTGCCTATCCTGGCGGGTCGCACCTTGCGGCGCTTGACATGGAATCCTGGTTTTTCGAGCGTGATGCAGACCTGCAGGCCCATTACCCCGATGGCGGGGTCGTACTTCGCGCCCTCGATTTCTATGTGTTCCGGGATTCCGAAGGCTATGCTTCCGGCATCGTCGAAATGGCGCTTCTCGAGCACGAAGTCCCTTGCCTTGAGGCAGCGCTTGAGTATGATTGCCGCTTCCTTGCCGCGGAGCGTTATCCTGCAGCCTATGGGCAGGCCTGGCCGAACTCCCCAGGACGGAATCCTCTTCTGGCTTATGGTCTTCTGGGGTTCTATTCCAGTGAGGCTCTTCAGGACACTGACCGCGCGTTCGAGCATCTGCTGCTCCTTGCCCGCGCCGATATTCAGCGTGACCTTCTCCAACCTCACTTCCTGCATTGGATTCATGCCATCTCCTCAGGTATCACGAAAGCGTATTCCTTCTTGGTCCGGGCGCTGCCGTCGGCGGTCTTGTACTTGACAAGTCCTGCCGATACATCCTCGACCTTTCCTTTCTCTCCAGCGTGCCTTCCCGCGGTAAGCAGGATGTTGGCGCCTGGTTCGAGCTTGAGCGTACTGATGACTTTCTGACCTGGCAAAGTGAGGACGATGGTGTCGCCAACTTTGGCGGAGTCGTCGCCGAGCAGCGACCTTCCGCCGCTCAGGCTGAGATTTATCTTTCCGCCGCGTACCTTTTTCTTGCCGAGCACACGACAGGCCTTTGTGGTGGCTTCCTTCTCCTCAATCTTCGACAAAACAATCCTGCCCTTCTTGTCCATGAGGGCGCGGAAGTGCTTGCTGACAGCGGGCACGCTTATGACATCCATAAGGCCGATGGGCAGCTTAATGTTCTTCACGCGCCTTCCGTCAACCAACACGAGTTGGGTGTTCAGGAGTTTCTTGGTCTCCTTTCCGGTCTCGGCGAAACCAAGGATCTTGATGAATTGCGAGAGCGGCATACTCTTTTCTATGGCATGCGGGCCCGCGGACGGCTTGGTTATGTATGCGTACTGCTTGCGCAGCAGCGTCCAGCTGCGAGGCGCGGCATAACGCTTGAGATAATCGCTCATTTCTTGCCTCCTGTGACGGGTGCGAGGCGTCTCCTGTCCTCGGCTAGTTCGACTATAACGAGATTGTTCGGGCGTATCGGGTATTGGGTCTTGCGCCCGTCGATTCGCACGCTCTCGATGCCGGTGATGTAGACGCGTTCGCGGCGGAGGTCAACCCTGTCGACCTTTCCGCTCTTCTTTTTGTGACCGCCTTTGATAACGACGACCTTGTCGCCGGTACGAACTCGAATGCTGCGCATGCCGTGCTTCTGGCGAAGCTCTTTGCTCAGGTGCGCTGAAAGCAACGAACCGCGCAGGTGCAGCGGCATATTGCGCCGATAGGTTCTCTGCTTGCCTGGCTTCACGCTTGCCTTGAATTTAGTGTTCATTGTCATGGTATCACACGATTATGTTGGCCATTTTTCCTATGGCTGGCCACCTTTCGGCGACTTCCTTGGGTATGGCTCCCTTTATCATCGTCCCCTTGGGGTTTCCGTCCTCGTCTTTGCAGACGACGGCGGCATTGTCCTCGAACTGTATCCTGGTTCCGTTGTACCTGCGCCATTCCTTGCGCTGGCGGACAACGACGGCAAATACGACCTGTTTCCTCATCTCGGGCTTTCCGCTCTTGACGCTGGCCATTATCAAGTCGCCTACAGCGGCTGATGGCACTCGGCCCTTCACGGTCTTGTGCCTCATGACGGTCATTATCTTGAGGATCTTGGCTCCGGAGTTGTCGCAGGTATCCACCCAGCAACCGTGGGGGAGGGCGCGCGTCATCCTTGCCTTGACTGCTTTCATTCTTCCGCCCCCTCTTCCTTCGGGTGTTCCTTCGGCTTTTCGCTTCTAGCCGCGAGTCCCTGCTTGAGGTTCTCGGCGCGCGCCATGAACGCATAATCAGTGCCGAGATTCTCGACAATCATGAATGATTTGGTCTTGCTGATCTTGCGGCACTCACGCACTCTTACCTTGTCGCCGAAAACGGCGTTTATGGCGTTGTGTGCCTTGACGCGGGTGCGCTTGCTGAGATATCTCTCGTACTTGGGCACGTGGACCTGGCGTGGCCACTCGACCGTCGCGGTCTTTTGCATCTTCGCGTTAATCACGGTCCCAATGAATTCCCTTCCACGCGTCGCTATCATCTTCGTATCTCCTTTGTGATTATCATTTCTGGTGCGAAGCCCGCCGTTATCAGGACGTTCTTCGCATCCCTCAAATGGTTGCCCTGCAATTCGATTACGCTTTCCTTGACCGTTCCGCCGCAGGCGAACTTCTCCTTCAGCTGCTTGGCCAAAGCCCATATATCCACGTCCTTGGGGTCGATGCCCTTGATGATTGTGTACATTTTCCTGAATTTCTTCTGCTCCAATGTTATCTCTATCTTCTGGGTCTCCTTGGCGATGCTTTCGCAAACGCAAAGCTCCTTTGGAAGACCGCAAGTCTCACAGACAGTCATGCCTTGGACTTGCCCCCTCGTGCGGTCATCAATCTAGCGATGTCCTTGCGCACATTCCGTATTCTTCCCGACGCCTTCTGCGCCGTGCCGGTGGCCGCCTGCGCGCGTAGCTTCATCAGCTCGAGCTGCAGGTCCTCCATTTTCTTCTCCCTGTCGGAAGCGGGCAGCTTCATTATCTCACTGCGCTTCATTTTCTGCCTCCGCGGGTTCTTCTTTATCTGGCTCTTCCTTCGAAACTTCAGCGGGTTGTTCCTTTGCCGACTCTTCCTTCGTAGCCTTCGCTGGCTCTTCTTTTGGAGCCTCGGCAGGTTTTTCCTTCTTCTTTCTAGGCGCGCGCTTCTTCTTGGGCGCGTCGCCGTCCGCCTTTTTGCGGGTGGCGTGCTTCTTCTTTGGTGCCTCGGGTTCCTCGACCTTGGGTGCCTCTGCCTCGACAGCGACGACCTGGATGTGGTCCGGAAGCACTATGTCCGGCGGCATTATCGAAACCTTGATTCCGATGGTGCCTGCCTTGAGTGTCGCGAACGTGTTAGCGTGGAGGACGCCGTCGATGGCGATCTGTCCGCTCTTCTTCATGTATCCTGAGTAGAAGCGCCAGCTCTTGGCACGGGCACCCGGGATTTTGCCCGATATGACTATCTCTATGCCCAAAGCCCCGGCGGCCATCACATCCTGGATGGTCTTGTGCCCGACGGCCTTGAATTTCTGGCTTCCGAATCTTTCAAGCGTGCTCGCGATTCGCTCGGCGACTATGCGCGCGTCGAGGTTGGGGTCGCCGACCTCGGCCAGTTCTATCTGAGGATTCTCGAGTTCGAAACGCTTCTTGATGACTTGAGTGAGCTTCTTGATGTTCTCTCCCTTCCTTCCGACAACAAGACCGGGGCGGGACGCGAATATGATTATCTTCTCGCCCAGAGGTGTCCTGGTCATCTTGACCGCGCTGAGGCCGACGTTCTTCAGCGTATCACTGACGAACTCTTCAATCAGCACTTCCTTCACCTGTGCCTTGACGAACTTCCGCTCAATCATCGTGATGCCTCCGCGAGCACTATCTCGACGTTAGAGACCTTGCGTTCGCTCCTGTTCCTTCCATAGCTCATGATCTTGCCGCCTTTGTTGCATGCGATGTGCTTGACAACGAGCGAGGCGCTGTTGAGTCCCTTTGTTTGGGCGTTTGCCTCCGCGTTCTCGATTATCTTTAGTATGTGTTCGCAGGTCTTGGAGGGGTATCTTCCGCTACCGACCCCGCTGTTGTGGGCCATCTCCAGGTTGTACTTTCTATAGGGAACAGGGCGCTTCAACAATACAACTTCCTTCAGGAAAGTCTTGGCGAAGCTGAGTTTCTTCCCACGCACCGAGTCACAAACGTTGACTCCGTGCTTGTAGGATATGGGCAGGCCCATTCCGATGGCCTTTGCCTCGTCCTTTCCTGCCTTGTAGCTGTAACCCATCTACTTCACCGATAGCGACGCGCTGCTACGCGTTGAGCCGATTCCTGGTTGTCCGTGCTGGACGCGCTTGCGGGTCTGGGCGAATTCGCCGAGCCTGTGCCCCAGCATGTCTTTGTCGATAAGTATCGGCTGAAACTCCTTGCCGTTGTGAACGCCGATAGTCTTTCCGACGAAAACCGGCGTGATTATGACATCTCGGCAGTGCGTCCTGAATCTGCCTTTTCCTGTCTCGAGTTCCGCCATGAGCTTCTTCTCCGGTGGGCGGAGCCCGCGCTTTATCGTACGCCTTTCCCTCGCCGGGAGATAGCGTATGAACTCATCTAGGGGCATCTTCTCCACCTGTTCCCATGTCAATCCGTACCAGCGGAATTCCTTTGCCATCTCACTTCCTCTGTCCTGTTCTTCGCGGCCACAGCGAACCTACCTTTCGTCCGGCCGGCGCGTTCTTACCCACTGGCTTGTTCTTTGCCTTGCGTGAGCTGCGCTTGTTGCCGAACGGGTGATCGACCGCGTTCTGAGCGTGTGCGTGTGATTCTGGATAACGCTTGTTGCGCGCTTTCATGTGGAGGTGCTTCTTGCCTGCCTTGAGGAACGGTTTCTCAGTGCGTCCTGCGCCCGCCACTATCCCCAACATGGCCCTGCAGTTCTCATGGAATTTGCGGGTCTTGCGGCTCGGGAGAAGAATGGTCACCACTCTGTTCTGCCTGCCGGTTATCTTCGCGAAGGTGCCGCTTGTACGGCAGAATTTGCCTCCATCGCCGGGAGTGGACTCGATGTTGAAAATCAAGGTTCCGTCGGGTATTTTTTCGAGAGTGAGAGTGTTTCCTTGCTGGAGTTCAGCTTCAGGCCCATGCTTGATTTTGTCACCCACCTTTACTCCAGTCGGAGCCTGTTGAAGCGTGTGGACTCCATCTGTATACTTGAGGTGCATCAAAGGCGCTAGATGTCCCTGGCATTTCACGATGTCCACTATCTCCGCCTCGACAGTGCCTTCCGCGAGCGGTCTGTGGCAGGTCGAACCAAGGTAGCGGAAAGATGGCGCCCTGTATCTCGGACCGCCCTTGCCTCTCGCTTGCTGGATCAGGTTCTTACCCATCTCACATCAGCCCCAATTCCGTCGCGATGTCTATCGCTGGATTTTCCTTGTTGAACTTGACTATTGCCCGCTTCTCGCCACTGACGCTGTTCACAGTGTTCACGGAATCCACCTTGACCTTGAACCGCTTCTCCACGAATTCCTTGATGGTCTTTTTGGTGGCGGATTTTTCCACGACGAAAACCAGCTTGTTCTCGGATTCCATCAGCCGGAGCACTTTTTCAGTGGATATGGGGTGGTCTATGACGCTCATTTGAACAACCCCTCCTTGGTGATGCGCTCGATGGCGGCTTCAGTGTAAAGAGTGAGTCTGCCGGCGTGGCCTCCGGGCGCGAGGGATGCGGCGTTGAGGTGGTTGACCTCCAGGACATCGACGCCTGGTATGTTGGTCGCGGCCTTGATGAGCGGGCAGGTTTTGCTGACGACGATAAGCGGTCCGACGCGGCGTTTGTAGCGCCTTCCACGGCCCTTACCCTTGCCGGCGCGCACTTTCTTGATTGAGGACCTGATGAGCTCGTCGGTGAACTCAAGCTTCTCGAGCGCCTTCGTGGCATCCTTTGTGGTCTTTATTTTTTCGAGTGAAGATGAAATGATGAACGGGAAAGAATCAGGTATCCGGTGGCCGCGGGTCTTGACGGCATCCTTGGTGACCGTGGCTGCCAATGCCGATCGTATGGCCTTTCTACGTTCCTTGATGTTGATTGCCTTGGCAAGAACACGTTCTGCCTTCGGTGGGTGCGCGCGCCTTCCTCCGACGGTGCTCGCCACTATGGCGCCGACCCAGGACATGTTGGTTCCGTTGCGGCTCATGATCTTGCGAGGTATACGTGACATTCCGTGGCCATAGCTGCCCTTGTAGTCGCGGCGCCTGCGCGAGAGATTGCCTGTCTGGCGGTTGCCTGCGTCCGGGTCGCGTCCATAGGGTTGGCGTTTGCTACTGAGCTGAGAGTCCACCGCTCTTTTGATCAGGTCGGCACGCACGGGTTCATCGAACTGCGCGGGCATTGAAAGTTCGCCCTTCTCGTTCTTTTCCTCGTCGAATATCTTGAGTTTCATTGTTTGCTCGCCTTGCTGATATGTATCATTTCAGGAGCTGCCTTGGGCAACTTGGTGTTTGGCCGCTGGGCGACCGTGAGAGTGACTAGGCGCTTGGTTGCGCCGGCTGTCGATCCCTTGAGGATTATACAACTCGCGCGAAGTTCGCCGTAGCGGATGAATCCGCCCTTCGGGTTGAAGTCCTCGGGTTTGCCGTCCACGCGCATTATCCACTTGTTGTAGTCGATGCGACGCTGGAAGCCCATCTGTCCTGCGTGCGCGACGCGGTACATCTTGCCACCGCTCCATGGGCCCAGGCTTGCCGGTCCACGCTTGGTCTTCTCTGCCTTATGGCTTCGAATCATGACGCCGTGTCGCTTGACCGGGCCCTGCAGGCCGCGTCCCTTGGTGACGGCGTGGGCATCCACTTGCTGTCCGTCGGAGAACACGTCGGTCGTCTTTATTTCAGAACCGAGAATCTTCTTGGCGTATTCGAGCGCCTCGTTGACGCTTCCGCCAACGCCCAATTCAACTATATCTGGAGTCTTCTTGAGACCTATGGTTTGTGGCTGTGTCGCCACGAGAACACGGACTTCGATTATTCCATCAGCATTCAGCTCGACG
>CAYSVV010000005.1:0-13631 GCA_964434695.1 uncultured Methanosarcinales archaeon | reverse complement strand
GGAAAATCAATTAAAAATCATCAAACCAGTACAAACAATACCATTATTCCAGAGGATAAATGTATATAAAACCTTGATTTCGTCTGGAAATCAGGAAAAGGGGGATTGGTGATTTGGAGGAGCAGAAACTAGCACAGTTTTTTGAAAGTTATCTTTCAAAGCAATCAATTTTTTTGAACAGGAGATCATTGCAAAGCGACTGGATTCCCGAAAAGATATTGCACAGAGATGATCAGATAACATCCATAGCAAAAGTGCTGGCTCCGCTGCTCCGTAACGAACGGCCGAACAACCTTTTCCTTTATGGATACACAGGAACAGGCAAGACCCTTGTGACACAGTTCTGCACGAGGCAGGTCGACGCGATGGCGAAGGCGCGCAACATACCTTTGGTTGTAACACACATAAACTGCAAGCTAAAACGCTCCGCCGACACAGAATACCGACTTATAGCGCAACTCGCGAAACATCTCGGCAAGAATATTCCACCGACAGGTCTACCAACCGACGAGGTGTATAACACGTTCTACCACGAATTAGAATCAAAACGCACCACCATGCTGCTTGTCCTGGATGAAGTAGACGCGCTGGCAGGAAAGGTAGAAAGTCAACTGCTATACAACCTCCTGCGTATCAACGAGGAACTTGAACACAGCAGGATATCACTTCTGGGCATAGCCAACAACACATCATTCAAGGATGAATTGGATCCTAGAGTGAGAAGTTCGCTTTCGGAGGAAGAGATAACCTTCCCAAGGTACAACGCGGTACAACTGCTGTCAATTCTCGACGAGCGTTCAAAATTGGCTTTCCATCCGGGAGCACTCACGGAAGGCGCATTGCAGAAGTGCGCGGCGATGTCCGCGCAGGAACACGGCGACGCGCGAAGGGCCATATCGATGCTTAGAATGGCGGGTGAGATCGCCGAGCGTTCTAATTCAAACAAGATAAACCTGGAAAACATAAGCCAGGCCGCCGATGCGATAGAGCAC
This sequence comes from uncultured Methanosarcinales archaeon, assembly GCA_964434695.1. GTDB lineage: Archaea > Nanobdellota > Nanobdellia > Woesearchaeales > ARS49 > CAYSVV01. The sequence continues at coordinate 12,639 of CAYSVV010000005.1, read as the reverse complement.
GAAGCAATAGTCGAAGTCGCGAAAACACAGCCGAAACAACACCAACTCGTGCTTTATTCCGTTCTCGAGACCTGCGGTTCGCGCAGAGGTTCCGTCTCGACAGGAGACATATACGAAAAATATACCTCCGCCTGCTCAAGCACGGGAATACGGCCGCTCACGCAAAGACGGGTGGCTGACATAGTTCTTGAATTCGACATGCTCGGTATGTTGCAAAGCAAGGTAATCAGCAAAGGAAGATACGGAAGAGCAAGAGAAGTCGAACTCGCACTCTCGCCGACGACTCTGAGCCAGATAAATAGCATAGTCACAGAATCATTGGCGTTGAAATGACAGAGACATCATTGGACAAGAAAAAGGCGATAGTAAGCTACCTATTGGAAAACCATTTTCTCGTCACGAGCGACATCCTGGCAATGATGAGGGATGAGGCCCGCGTGGACCAGCTTTACGAGCTGAGCACGAGAAAAGAGCCGATACAAGAACTCAAGAAATTATTGATATCGGACGAAATCGCGCCCCTTGAGGTGATGAAGCAATATAACGAGCCAGGGCGGAAAGCGGTGGTCGTGAATTTTGTGTCAATGATCAAGGCCCGTTATCGAGCCATAAGCGCGATATTGATGCAGAGACAGGATCTCCAGGGCGTCACGGCAATAGCAAGAATACCCAAGGAACGCCAAAGGATATCTCTCATAGGATTGGTTTTCGACAAGCAGGAAACAAAAAACGGGAACGTGATAATAACCCTAGAGGATCACACTGGCCAGATGCGCGTGATGTTCTCCAAATCAAACGAGGAGAATCTAAGGCTGGCGAAAGACATCATGCTCGACGAGGTAATAGGCGTGACTGGGCAGAGCGGCGACAACATAGTGTTCGGTTCGGATATCCTCATACCTGAGATACCGCTCACCCACGAACTCAAGAAAGGACCGGAAGATTGGTCCATGGTGGTGCTCAGCGACATCCACATCGGAAGCGACTGTTTCCTAAAGGATGAGTTCGAAAGATGCATCAAGTGGATGCGCGGCGAACTCGGTACACCCGAGCAACGAGCTCTTGCCGACAAAGTGCGCTATCTCTTCATAGTCGGAGATTTAGTGGATGGCGTCGGCATCTACCCATCGCAGGAGAAGGAATTATTGATAACCGACATACGTGATCAGTACGAAGCGCTCGCAGGATACCTGAAGACCCTACCCGCGCGGATAAGGATAGTCATCATACCCGGCAACCACGATGCGGTAAGGATAGCGGAGCCGCAGCCACCGATATCAAAGGATTACCTCGGCAGCATATACGATCTGCCCAACGCCACGATATTGAGCAACCCGGCCATGGTAAGAATCGCCCAGTCGGGCGATTTTGAAGGATTTGACGTGCTTCTTTACCACGGCTACGGATTTGATGATTATGGAGACGGAGTTCCGAGCATACGCGACAGCGGCAAAAGCATCAGCGAGAGAGTCGGGTTCATTATGAAATACCTTCTCCAGAGAAGACATCTCGCCCCCACCATTGGCAGCACACAGGTATTGGTCACGTCGGACAAGGATAGTCTAGTGATAGACTCGGTGCCTGACTTTTTCCTTGCGGGGCACATACACAGGAGCATGCAGCTCATGCACCGTAATGTCAGCATAATATCTGGAAGCTGTTTCCAGGCCCAGACTAATTTCCAGGAAAAAGTAGGGCATATACCCGAGCCCGCCAAAGTTCCCGTCGTGAATCTGAGGACGAGGGACATAACTGTTCTTGACTTTGGGGTGGCTCAATGATAGCCTCGGACAGCATGAACGCGTATTTCGATTCCTTGAAGAAAAGCTCGGCAGAAGAAGTGGCAATCGCCAAGAAATGTCGTGCGAAGGGGTTTGACCCCGATGACGACATCGAGATAAAACTCGCGGAGAATATGGCGGAACGGGTCGAGGGTCTCATATCCGTTCTTGCGCCGCAGATAGTCAGCAGTGGCATCGTCGAACGCATAATCGAGCTCGAGAAAAAATACGGCGCGCTGGACTGGCGCGTTGCGCTGAAAATAGCAGAGGAGGTAGCGCAACAAAAATTCTGCAAATTCGACGATACCTTGACAGCGATAGACATCGGCATACGCACAGGGTTCGCCTATGTGACCGTCGGCGTGGTGAGCTCACCTCTAGATGGTATAGTCAGCATCGAACTGAAAGACAGGATGGACGGCAAGGGCAAGTACCTCTCGGTCAGCTATGCCGGGCCGATAAGGAACGCGGGCGGAACGGCCGCAGCGGTGAGTGTCATAATCGCCGACCATGTCAGGAAGGTGATGGGCATCGGGGTATACGACGCCACGGAAGAGGAGATAAAGAGATGCGCGATAGAACTCACGGACTATCACGAACGCGTGACCAACCTACAATACCATCCAAGCGAGCCAGAACTGTCTTTCCTGATGAAGAATATGCCCGTCGAAGTCGCGGGTGAACCCAGCGAGAGGATAGAGGTCAGCAACTACAAGGATCTTCCAAGAATACCGACCAACCAGATACGAAGCGGCTTCTGCCTCGTCATGAGCAGTTGCATACCTCTCAAGGCGCCAAAACTATGGAAACAACTCAGCAAATGGGGCGACGATTTCGGTCTCGAACACTGGGCGTTCATGGAAGAATTCCTCGCGATCCAGAAGAAGCAGAAAGCGAAGGGCGCGGCGAAGTCCACGAGCGGCGCGAAAATATCGCCGGACATGACCTATATCGCTGATCTGGTCGCAGGAAGGCCTGTGCTCGGCCATCCGCTGCGCAAGGGCGCCTGGCGCCTTAGGTATGGAAGATCGCGGGCTTCGGGCTTGTCCGGGCAGAGCATACACCCTGCCAGTATGCACATGCTGAACAATTACATAGCGACAGGGACACAATTGAAAGTCGAGCGCCCGGGCAAGGGCGCGGCATTCACGCCCTGCGATGTCGTAGAGGGCCCGATAGTGAAACTGAACGACGGTAGCGTGCTGGCGCTCAATGATGAATCCCTTGCGCTGAAAGTGAAGAACGACGTCGCGGAGATATTGTTCCTGGGGGACGTGTTGATACCCTATGGGGATTTCGTGAATAGGGCGCATCTTCTCGTGCCGGTCGGTTATTGCGAAGAATGGTGGCACAAAGAAGTCGAGAAAGCGATAGTCACGATGACCGGTTCATTGGACGTGAACAAGGCAGCCGACAGCTGCGGAATGCCCGTCGAGAGGTTGCAGAAACTACTCGACCTGCACATGACTGTGAAGCCCACGCTCGCGGAATCCTTCGCGATATCAAAAACGTTGAACGTCCCACTTCATCCACATTTCACTTATCACTGGGCTGACATAGACGTCGTGCAGTTCGCCGCTTTATGCAATTGGCTGGCCAAGGGGCAATGGAAAGGCGACCCTGTGGACAAGATCATACTTCCGATAGAAAAAGAGCCCAAACGAGTCCTGGAAGTATTGGGCGTGCCGCACGCCGTCGTCAACAAGGAGTTCGTCGTTATCGAAGGTGGAGTTGCAGGCGCGATCGCGTTGTCACTCAGCGCCAAACAACCATCGGATGCATTACAGGGCAGTGTTCTGGCAAATAACGAGAATGAAGGCGTGCTGGCCATAGTGAACAAGCTCTCATCCGTTGTTCTGCGGGACAAGAGCGGGATATACATAGGCTCGCGCATGGGTCGTCCCGAGAAAGCGAAAATGCGAAAGATGGCAGGAAGCCCCCACGGCCTTTGTCCCATCGGGGATGAAGGAGGAAGGATGCGTTCGGTGCAGTCCGCCGTCGAGAAAGGCAAAGTGAACGCGCAATTCCCATTCATGTGGTGCAACACGTGCAACCATGACTGCGTATACCGGGTATGCGACGCGTGCGGAAAACGCACTGAACAGAAAACAGCATTGCGGCAGAAGGGGTATGGTGAAAAAGCAGTCACGGTAGAGGAGACTTTCTCGCGCCGCGACGTGCCGATAAAGCGCCTATTCGAGAACGCGCTAAAGATGCTCGGGATGAGGACCTATCCTGACTTGATCAAGGGAGTCAGGGGAATGATGAACGCCACCCACTCGCCCGAACACATCGCAAAATCCATCATCCGCGCGAAGAACGATGTCTACGTCAACAAAGATGGAACGATCAGGTATGATTGCAGCGAGCTAGCGTTGACGCACTTCAGGCCGCGGGAGATTTTCACCAACGTCGAACGACTCAAGGAACTGGGATACCTGACTGACATAAAAGGCAGGCCTTTGGTCAACGCCGACCAGGTCCTGGAACTGAAGCCGCAGGATGTGGTGTTGCCGGCGTGCATAGAGGCCGCCCCCCACGAACCGAGCGATACCGTGATGTTTCGGGTGACGCGCTACATCGACGACGAGCTGCAGATGCTCTATGGTGAAAAACCGTATTACAACCTGAAGGAACCATCCGAACTCGTGGGTCACATGATAATCGGACTCGCCCCACACACCAGCGCAGGCATGTTAGGTCGCATCATAGGATTCACGCGAACGCAAGGTTTCCTTGCGCATCCCTATTTCCACTCAGCCTGCAGGCGTGACTGTGACGGCGACGAGATGGGTTTCATGCTTCTTATGGACGCGTTGCTCAACTTCAGCAAAAAGTTCCTTCCCTCGACTCGAGGAGGCACAATGGACGCACCGCTCGTGCTCACAAGCGTACTGACTCCTTCCGAGGTGGATGATATGGCGTTCGACGTCGACATCGCCTGGCATTACCCCCTGGAGTTGTATGAGGCGGCCCAGGAATACAAGATGCCCTGGGACGTGTCAATCCGGCAAATCAAGTCCGTTCTCGGCAAGCCCGAGCAATATGAGGGCATGGGTTTCACCCACGACATAAGCGACGTCAACGCAGGAGTCACCTGCAGCGCATACAAATATCTCCCGAGCATGGAGGAAAAACTCAAGGGACAGATGGATCTCGCGTTCAGGATAAGGGCGGTGGACACCGACGACGTGGCGCGTTTGGTTATAGAAAAACACTTCATCAAGGACACGCGCGGAAACCTAAGGAAGTTCTCGAGCCAGGAATTCCGCTGTGTCGAATGCAATACAAAGTTTAGGCGTGCGCCCATGGCGGGGTGGTGTACTTCCTGCAAGGGCAAGCTGTTGTTGACGATAAGCGAAGGCAGCGTGATAAAATATCTCGAACCCACGGTCAGCCTGTGCACGGCGTACCACCTTTCCCCTTATCTGGCGCAAACGATAAACCTGCTCCAAGAACATGTGGAAAGCGTTTTCGGAAGGGACAAGGAAAAGCAGACCGGATTAGGCGCCTGGTTCGGTTAGTCGTTGACAAGAACGCCGCTGGCGTAGGGTATTCCTGCAGTGGTCTTGACATTCCTCTCGTCAATAACCTCTTCCTGCACACCCAGCTTGACTGAGTCCTCGCCTACGAGTTCGACCATATCGGCATTGCGGATTATGTCGCCTGTCTCCTCAGTAGTGTGCTCTTCTCCTCTGTAGAACTCATCACGAAGATCGAGTTGAAGATTGCCTTCCTCAAAGAGATGTCCTATCAGCTTTGTGTCGACTACTGTCACGAGAATCCTACCGTCGGTGTGTTTATGCGTCTTCACTATCATATTTTTTTCACAACCTGTCTATTGCCGCAAACTGAACAGGACATTACATTGAGCTGTCCATCCATCTTGATATCAGTGTCAGGCTTGCCGCAGGCTGGGCAGAAGACGAATTCCTCTGCGTATTCCCGGACTTTCTGGTTGATCCTGCTTGCCTTGAGGCGGGAACCCATTATCAACAATCCTCTCCTGAAATCTCCAGGGGTGGCTAGCTCCTTAAGCAGATATTTGAGCATGTGCTCGGGCGGCCTCCTCAACGCAAGCGCTATTTGGTTGAAATTGCTAATGATTGTTTTGTTACCTTCGTGATGACCGTTGACTTTCGGTATTTCGAAGCGTTCCTTTTCAAGAACGCTGGCAGGCATATTGGTGTGAGCCCGTTCGAGCATTGCTTCGTATTCCATGGTCTTTCCCCCACTGGCTCGTATAAAAGCGTTGTGCCTTTTTCCCCGACGCACAAGGTATTTAAGTAAAAGGGGCTTTTTTCTCCTAATGGTACTTGAGTCAATTCTCAGTGCGCAGGCCGCGTCTAAACGCCCATTGCTTGCCGTGGCAATCGGCGCCCTTTTCGCGATTGCGGCAGTGGTACTGAGCCTTTGGATATTTCCGCCGCATGCGAGCCTAGTGCTGGTTTTCCTGGCTTCCTTGGCGTTCGTGCCCCTATTCTTTGGCACAGTACAGCAGGAAGAACAATTAGAGTTACAGGGCCTTCCTGAACGCGTGACGATGGCGTTCCATGGGCGCTCTCTCGCGGTGCTTCTGGCGACATTCGTCGGGATGAGCATAATATTCGCGATATGTTATATTGTGCTTCCCAACGGGGAAGGAGTTTTCTCAGTACAGACGCAGACCATAGCCGGGCTGTCCAAGTCGATAACAGGCAACGCCACCGGCGCAGGGATTTTTTCAATGATACTGCTGAACAACCTGAAGGTGATGATATTCTGTTTCCTGTTCTCGTTGATATATGGCTTCGGCGCGGTATTCATACTTACCTGGAACGCAAGCGTGATAGGCGCCGCTCTTGGGGTGTACATCCAAAGAGGAGCGGATGCCGCGATGGCCACCGGCGCCCATAGTCTGACGGCGTTCGCATCAGCCGGCGGCTTAAGCATGCTTCGCTATTTCACACATGGCATACCTGAGATAGCGGGTTATGTCGTCGGGGGCATGGCCGGGGGCATATTGAGTATAGCGATAGTTAACAAACACTGGTCAAAGGACAATATGGATCGCGTGCTCCTCGACACAAGCAATCTTATGATCATCGGATTGTGCATACTTGTAGTGGCGGGCATAGTGGAAGTGTGGATAACGCCGTTGTTGGTTTGAATCATTCGAGAATCTTTATCTTGCCCGGGCTGAGTTCGAAAACATCACCTTGTTGCAACATCAACGCAATTAGGGCTTCAGCGTCACTACCTGCTTTCTCAGTGACTTTTTCTATGGCCGCGCCACGCCCGTCATCAAGCTCGCGTATCGCCCTCATCACAATGCTCGCGGTGTCAGGAGCGTCCTCGATGCGTTGTTCGGATTTGACTGGTATCGAGATGCGTTCCTTGCGGCGCACCTCTATCCACTTGGGGTCTATCCTTTTGACAATCTCAGCGGTTATATACCGTTCGCCGGCGCTGTCGCGCACCCTTCCGATCACCACGACCGCTTCGCCAACAGGCACTTTCATCGGCTTGTCGAACTGCCGGATGGTGGTTATCGCGCTCTGGTCATCAAGAATGAATGTGTCTTCAACGGCGTTGACCACTATTCCTACAACATTCACTCTCGGAGCACCGTCTACAGTGATGAGACTGCCGCTCATAACGTCCGCTAGCCGGGCCTTCTGGGCCACGAGCCTTCCACCCTCCATATGGTCGCTCAGCTATATCGCTATTTATGCTTTTGGCGCCGGCAACAGCACAAGTTTTTAAAGCGCCCTAACTTGGAGATATCATGCTTTCGCCGCTTGCCCAATACGTGCAATCGATGCTCAATAATGGGTATTCTGAACAGCAGGTAAGGGCCTATCTTGTGCAATCAGGATACCAGCAAGTCCCGATAGAAAACGCCTTCACTGAGTTGAGGCCTGCGCTGGCGCCTGCCGGCACGAATTTTTGGGTCTTTGGTGCTATTCTGGGAGTGGGACTGGGCGGAGTGCTGATGGTGTGGCTTTTAGCTTCATCAGGAACTGCCCTGAGCATCATAGCAGAACCCGCGTTCATAGAGATCCGCGCTGGCACGACACTTGACATAAAGGAAACAGTAAGAGGCGAGGGCAACGTTGTCTTGCGCCACGATATAGCGGGCACTGATTTAGAAACACTGGAAAAAACAATAGATGTGGCGGGAACGACAAAGACGACCAGCAGCCTGAAGCTGCCGGCGACCATGATTCCAGGTGTTTATACCGTGCAGGTATCTGCCGAGGATGAAAACGGAAAGACTGCGAGCACCAAATTCTCGCTTCGGGTCACCACGGCAAGGGCTTCCTGTTTTGATGGCGCGCAGAACCAGGGAGAGTCAGGAATCGATTGCGGAGGTTCCTGTGCTTCCTGCAGCAGCGTTCCGCCGACACTCCCGCCAGAGACCGAGACGCCGAGTTGTGTCGGAGGTTGCGATGATTATGATCCGCTCACCGACGATTCCTGTGTGAACGGCCAATGCGTGCACACTGAAAAGAAGGGATGCGGAGACGGGCTATGCAGCGGAGGCGAGACAAGCAGGACCTGCCCATCTGATTGCGGGTCTGGTTCATTATCTTTCAGTCCTGATGATGTCATAGAGGATGCGAGACGCGCCTCATCCACTGATTCTGACCGGGGCCAGGCGCTCTGCACCAGCCTACCTAGATCGCAGGATAAAGACAGGTGCAACAGTGTAGTCGCCGCGTCGTCGGGCAAGAGCGAGGTATGCGCGGGCATAGGTGATGACATAACGCGCGACCAATGCTATATCGAGTTCGCGCTAAACAGGAACGAGTTCGACGTTTGTGAGAAGATCACAAACAGGTATATGCGCGGTTCTTGCAATTCGTTGCGCAACCTGCGTCAGCTTGAACAGGCACGCGTCGAAACTCCTGTAATGGAAGATCTGCCGGAACAACCGACCTACGTGCCGCCGACGAATTTCGATTGCTCTGCTGAAAGGCCAACAACCTGCGACGACCCCACTGTGTTCGTGTGCGGAAGCGATGGAAGGACGTATGCGAGCGTCTGTCTCGCCTGTAGAAACACAGAAGTCCAAAGCTACACAATCGGCCAGTGCTAGAGCCGCGAGATGAAATCCGGCTTGGGGTGGTAGACGTCCCCGGAACGCACCAACTTCTGGATTATCTCATCGAATTCCGACTCGCGGACGCCTTTTGCGTTCGCTTCCCGTACAACATCCACCAGAGGTATCACTTTGCCTATGCGTGCCTCGAATTCCCTTATTATCTCCTTGATTATCAGAATCTTGTTGCGCTGGCTCGAGGACGTGTCTGAAACCATGCGGTCTATGTCTATCTGTCCTGTCTCGGCGTCGAACGCCACCTGTCGCAGGCAATAATTCAACAAATCTATGGCAGCAAGGGCATCCTCTTTCTCGACGCTGTTGCCAAGGCGCAGCTTGGCGTTGGCCTCGGACAATCTTACCAGGCCCTCGAGCTGTCTCGCGCTGATGGGGATGTTGCGCGCGACGCCGCCTTCCTTGGTGGCAGTGCCTCTCATCTTGACATAATACTCCCTGAGCGCATCAACCGCATCCTCGCTCAGCACCGGATGGCAATGCATCCTGGCGTAGGCGATGAATTTGCGCAGGATGGTGGTGTTAATCGGAGTCGCATTGCTGCTGTTGGTGCGGTGAAGCTTGAGGATGAACTCCGCCATGTTCTCGTCCTTGGTCTGGTCGGGCAAGTCCTTTATGGGGAAAATAAGATCGAAACGATTGATCAAAGTGGGGGGCAGGTCGATCTGCTTGACAATGGGGTCGTAGGGGTCGAAGCGGCCGTGTTTCGGGTTGGCTGCGGCGAGGACAGTTGTTTCACAACGCAACGTTGCTTGGATGTTCGCCTTGCTTATCGTTATGGTCTGCCCTTCCAGGGCTTCGTGCATCGCCGCACGGTCATCATCACTCATCTTGTCCAGTTCGTCGATGCAGCAGATGCCGCGGTTGGCAAGCACGAGCGCTCCTGCTTCAAGAGACCAGCCACCCATGAACTCGTCCTTCACCACGGACGCGGTAAGTCCTGCGCCGCTGACTCCTTTTCCTGATATGAAACGTCCTCGTAGAGCGACCTTGCTTATTCTTTTCAGCATCTGGGATTTGCCGCTGCCAGGGTCGCCGATGAGCAGCATATGGATGTCTCCTCTTGTCGTCGCGCCGGTTCCATCGCCGCGTATCTTTCGCACGCCACCCATAAGCTGCAGCGCGAGCGCCTCCTTTATCCTGGTGTGCCCGTAGATGTCAGGGGCGACGCTATCGATGAGCTTGTGCCGCAGCTGCGGGTCTTCCTTGAGGGCCATTATTTTGGCCATCTCTTCCTTGGTGATGGTCACTTCAGTGAAATCCTCCTCGATGGGAACAACGGCGTTCGCCTCAAGTGCCTGGTCGTAGGTGATGCTGGTGCCGCCGGTCTTCGTGACCAAAGGCACTTCCTTGATTATGCCGATAATGCGTATCTTGCTGCCGGGATTGGTGCGCTTCTCAGTTATCGGGCTTACAAGATCGTTTTTCAGAAGTATTTTCAGCCGCTTTGGCTGTTCTCCTCCGTCCAGATGTTCAGGGGCTTCCTCAAGCATAAGGTTCTGGGCGTCGATCAAGTCCTTGCTCAGGAGCTTGAACTTGCCTTTCCTGCCGCAGGAGCATCGCGTAGGCTCGCGGAAGGTCTGCTCGAGTTGTAGTACGGTCAGTCGCTGGCCGCAGGAAGGGCATTCAAAAGCCGCCTCGGTGACTTGAGGGCGCACATCGCTCTTCTGGCGCACTATGCCTTCGGTGAATGAAAGTCTATTGAGATGGCTGCTCCGTATGTGACGGACCATTACGAAACTACTCGGAGGAATATTAGTGACCCTTATGGCGAAGGTCTTCACAGAGCGATCAACGTCGCGCACAGCTATCTCCCCTGCTTTCAACGCTTGTTCAGGATAATCAAGCAATATGTCGCTGAGTTGCGTGTCGAAACGCGCGAGTTTGTAGAAATCTATGACGAGATGCTTTTCGCCTTTTCTCAGGGCCTCAAGGAGCGCGGCTTGGTAGTGCTGTTCAAGAAAGTCCTTGAACTTCCTGACCATATCCTCGCTGCTCATGGGCAGCAAGTCAGGCTCCTTTTCCTGAACCTCTTGAGAATCCTCCATCATTTGTGCGGCAGCGCTTCCCGTTTTAAAGGTTATATGGAGAGAAGATAGAGAAAATAATCACTTCTTCTTCACGACTTCGAGGAGAGTCACCTGAAGCTGGTCGAGCACCTTGTGGAGCTGTTCCTCTGATTTGGTGCCTGTGCAGACGACCTTTCCGTTGCTGAAAAGCAGGAAAGTCGCCTTGGCGCTCGGCATCTTGTAGACCAGGCCAGGGAACTGTTCGGGCTCATACTCTGTGTTGTCGAGGCGCATGGCAAGGAAGTTAAGGTTGAGGTCCATGCCGACGCTACCGCTCGCGACGATGTTCTGAACGTGTATCTCGGGCTCTTCCTTGATCTTCACGTTTATCTTCTCGAGCGACTTTATGATCTTGCGTATGCTCTGGCGTACATCTTCAAGGGTGCGTCCGCCTGTGCAGACAATCTTTCCGCTACTGAAGATGAGCGCGCTGGTTTTGGGCTCTTTTATACGGATAACGAGACCTGGGAACTGTTCAGGGTTATATTCGGTGTTGCTAAGGGTTGCCGCCATTTTTTCTAGCGGTATGTCGTGGCCCAACGCAGCACTGACTACTATGTTTACAATGCGTATTTCGCGCCCTGTGGGCGTTTTCGCTTTTTTAGCGGCTGCCATATACAATCCCCCACTATCCCCTCGACGTCACTTATACATAGGTTTGCTTATATATAATTATATACTGGAGTATATAGATAGTGAAAGAAATTCGACGGAGTCAGCTGCCGGCGGCCATGGATACTGCGTATGCTCTTTGCGGTATGGGCGAATGCGAGTATTTCCGAACCGCCCAATCATGAAGGTGCCTAGATGATCTGAAAGCGGTTCTAGGCACACGAATGACATCTCCGTCGGGCAACTCTGAAAAACACGTCTCGGTAATCCTTTGGGAGAGATTCATTAGTGCCCGCGAAGCTTCATCTGCCTCTGCCTGGATGACGTAATCAAACCTGCAAGTCTGCGCAGTCTGCCGCATATACCAGACCAAACGGTCTGCCCTGATTGGAACTTCGTCGTTCATTTGCCCCTTTCTTGTGCCAAATCTTCTTTCTTTCTTATAAATCTTTCCGTATAATCCCTTAATAGTATACTGGTCTAGGCCAAAACTGGCTCCAAAGGCCCGGTAGTGCTGCCCTTCTTCCTCTGAATCTTGGTGCTGATCGCTTGCCTGATACTGGTCTCCCTCTTCTCAGGGGAGTTGTATGCATGATAATTCAACCGCAGATAACTCACCAGGCTCGCATCGCTCTCGAGCACATCGATGGGCACGGCGATTTCCGCGCCATCCGGAATCTCCTTGGCCAGACTCGCTTCAAGCGGCAAGGACCTCTCGATAATGGAGGCAAGCACGGCCATCGCCAGCTGGCGGGTCTCGCCCCTGGTGCCGATTACGTTGTCACGGCAATGTTCTGCCTGAACCTGAGATAATCGATCCACCCGCGGGGTGTGAAATACTGGAAGTTGCAGTTGTACTCCACTCTTTCGCCTCGGTAATAGGGGGTTGGTCACCGGGATTTAAGTTTAACTCAATATATTTTGAGAATCTTGCGCAACGACATCGAGAACAGGATGCTGAAAATGATGTGGGAAGAAGTACGCAAAAGAGTTCGTCACGCTTACTTCTGTCTTCTCATGAATGTCATGCCTGCTATTGTGATGCCGAGCGCGACAAGCATGAGCCATGTTGAGAATT
>CAYSVV010000004.1:13403-13757 GCA_964434695.1 uncultured Methanosarcinales archaeon | reverse complement strand
CCGGCGTGCTCGTGGTGATTCCAGAAATATTGGCGGCGGATCCTTTGGCAGCGCAGGATGTCCTTGCGTCCGGGGTGGTGTCCTACTATGGCTAGGGCAGTAATATACAGCATGGGAGAGGCGCTGCGTTATGCCGTCCTCACCGCGATAATCATAGCCTCGGTGCTCTATTTCACCAACGTTTACCTTTCTGTGAAGACCGATGCGCGCCAATCCGCGCTCCAGGTCTATGAGGCTTCCATTTACCGCGCCACGGGTGGTTCCATCGACCCGTCGGATTTCAAGGACTCTCTTTTCGACGAAGCTCTCACGGGCGAACAAAGGCGTTTTGTCGGCGCCAGGATGATACTCACC
>CAYSVV010000004.1:0-13393 GCA_964434695.1 uncultured Methanosarcinales archaeon | reverse complement strand
CGACCTGGAGACGGGCAATGAGTGGGAGGCGTTTTGGCAGAAGGGCAGCTATGTCCGTTATGAGCCTTTGAAGTCGAAATCAGGAAGCGCTGCTTCATCGTCATTATCACGCAAACGCTATGTGGTGGTGCTATCCGATACCGGCGCCCACGCCGGGACACTTGACACCGAGGTGATTGTCGCATGAAGGGCGTCTTGTGGGGTGCTGCAGAGTTCTTCGTGTGGTTCGGAATGCTGGTGATGCTCCTGATTTTCAGCCTGCTTCTTACCCAATGTTCATCCAAGGAAGTGCAATCCACCCGGAGTGCCATTGCTGATTCGAACTCTCTTGCGGAGAGGCAGGAAGCATTGGCCATTCTGGATTATCCTGTTGAGCACAACAACCAAAATATGTCCTTGGCCGAGTTGATCGCCTCTGCCTATTCCGAGGAGCTTTTCGATGGCATTGCCGTCGAGGTCCAACGCGCTCTATTGGCCCAGGGCAAAGGAGTGGGCAAGATGCCTGTTCTTGTCGTGAAGAGGAACAACTGGGAATGGTCTCCTGGAAAGAATTTCCCGTTGATAGGTTCCATCAATCTTCCCGATAGTTTCGGGGGTGTCACCATAGAGGTGCATAAGGCGGATCCGCTTTATTACAAAGTGCCGGTGGTATCGGAATGCCAGCGCCTAGGTTTCCGCTATCTTGATGAGGATGGCAAGGTCTGGGTCTATTGGGAATCCATTCCATCAGGTGGCTCACTTGCCTGGAGCGAGGACGGAGTTTGTTGCGTATCGTCCAGAATTGTGGAAAATGACAAGCTCGGACGTTCCTGCGACGGAACGCTAGCAAAGGATTGCTTTGTCCAACATCGTTCTTTCATCGAAGGGCTTAGACCCAACGCGGAGAAATGCGCAGAGGTATGCGGATGAACAAGAAGGGTTTCTGGTACGCTTTCGTCCTGGGTTTCATCGGCCTGCTCGTGCTCCTTGTCAACATTTATGTCGCGGGAACGACCCGCGTGGAGCAGGAGAAATTATCCATCGGCCAGAACGCGATGGGTGTGATGTCTGCGTTCCACGACAGGGAGCTCGCGGTCCGTTATTTCGAGACTGCCGGGAGGCTTTCCTCGTTCTCGGTCATACGCGCGTTCGCCTACAATGGTGGCTGGCGCATCGAGCCCTGTGGAAGCTTTTCTGGAACAAAGTTTTGGTACGACCGCGGCAAGAGCTGCATTCCTTCTCGGGATGAAATGTCAGGCCAGCTTATCGAATTCTTGCACAGGGAATACTACAATGTTCACTCGCCCCGGCTTCCAGTTGAATACGATGGAGGTTTCCTTTTCTTCGCCGACATAAAGGAAAATATGTTTTTGTTCGAGGGACAGGCATCGGATCCTCTTTACATTCCGGTCGGCTGCGGTTCCCAACCCGACAAGATACCTGCTGGATTCTGGAAGAGGCCTGAAGGAGTGTTCTGGCCGGTGACCTTGAAAGGATACGAATGCGGCGCTGTTTCGTTGAGGCCCTCTTTTTCTAATGAGGTATGGCTCGACACAAGGAAGATCAACGAGGTCGAGCCGCGTTTCATAGATCAGGTGGTTGATTGCGATGGCGATCCTGAGCCGGTGAGTTGCATAAAATCGATATCGCCTTCTTTGCCAGCGGACTGGGAAATAAAAGCGGTGGATGAGGGCGATAACGTCGTCGCGTTGTTGACCGTCGACCTCGGTGAGTTGCCCGGCGAAAACGACCCCGTCGTCCTGCGTGTCGGTGCCCGTGTAAGCAAAGGCGTTGTCTCAGAACCATAAATCTATTTAAACCGAGGCGGCTGCCATTCGCCGGGTGGTAATAGTGATCAAGATCCCTTTTGAAGATATGATAGGCAAGATTTGTGAGAAGAGCGGTCTTCCCGAGCAGGAGATAGTGTCCCGTGTCGAGGCCAAGTGCAGCCAGCTTTCCGGCTTGATAAGCAAGGAGGGCGCGGCGCATATCGTGGCGAACGAGCTCGGTGTCCAGCTGGTGGCGACAGGGGGTAGGCTCAAGGTCAAGGATGCTTTCCCTGGAATGCGCAGCGTCGAGCTGGCTGGCAAGGTTGTCCAGCGTTATGATATCCGCGAATTCGCGCGCCAGGACGGAAGCACAGGCAAGCTCGCCTCTTTCGTGCTAGGTGACGAGACCGGCACCATACGAATCGTGGGCTGGGGGGATAAGGCGGATACTGTTGCCGCCCTCGAACCCGGAAACATCGTCCTTCTTCAGCAGGCGCAGGTGCGCGAGAGCAACCGCGGCGGCAAGGAGATACATCTGGGCGACAACAGCACGCTCCAGACAAACCCTCCTGGCATCGAGGTGTCATCCGTGGTCACGTCCGGCGACAGCAGTCGGCCTCCCGCGACGCGTAAGTCAATAAAAGATCTGACCGAGGAGGACCAAAACATCGAGCTCGTCGGCACCATAGTCCAGGTCTTCGACCCGAAGTTCTTCGAGGTCTGCCCGAAGTGCAACAAGCGCTCTCGTCCCGACCCTGCCGGGCAGGTAGTCTGCCCTGAGCACGGTCCTGTCTCTCCGAGCTATGGCGTCGTGGCAAACGCCTATCTCGATGACGGTTCTGGCAACATCCGTGTCGTGCTTTTCCGTAACCAGCTCGAGCGCCTCGCCAAGAAGACTACTCAGGAGCTTCTCGCTTACAGGGAGAACCCAGAGCGTTTCGAGGATGTCAAGACAGATATGCTTGGGTTGATCGTGAAGGTCGTCGGGCGTGCTTCGAAGAACCAGTTCTTCGAGAGGCTCGAGTTCGTCGCGCAGCTCGTCAGCGTGGCCTCCGCCGAGGAGGAGCTGGCGCGTTTGTCGGAGTGATTCCAAGATGATGGGGCGCACGCACCTGGCGTTCGGTCTTCTCGCCTCGCTGATTGCCCTGATGCTCTGGCCGTCTTTGCCTCTCTGGCTCGTCCTGTTAGTTCTTCTGGGCGCTGTACTTCCCGACGTCGACCACGAGGGCAGTTTCGTTAACAACCGGTTCCCGTTGACAAGGTGGATTCCCTGGTTGTTCAAGCACCGTGGGTTTTTCCATTCGGTTTTCCCGATAGCGGCCATCGCGCTGTTGGGAATCTGGTTTCCGTCGTTTATGATGGTTGCCCTGGCGCTCTGCTTTGGCTACGCGACGCATCTGGCGACGGATTCGATGACTGTCTATGGAATAAAGCCGTTTTATCCCATCCCTATAGAACTGCGCGGCTTCCTCAGGACCAATGGACTGCCAGAATTTCTGCTTTTCCTGGCCGTGTCCTGCGTGAATGTCCTGCTCGTCCTGCAGGTCGTGAACGCTCAGTTTTAAAAAGCAGGCCGTCTGTGTGGTGTTATGTCCTCGCCAGTGCTGGAATTCAAGAACCTGTCTTTCAAGTATAATGATATCCTTGCGATAGACAACTGTTCGGCTGTCATCAATCCAGGTGACTATGTCGGACTGATCGGTCCGAACGGCAGCGGCAAGACGACCCTCGTAAAGGTCCTGCTCGGTCTGCTGAAACCTATCAAAGGAGAGATATCGATTTTCGGCAAGCCTATTGGTGAATTCGATGAGTGGCACCGCATAGGTTACGTGCCCCAGAAGCCCCAGTTCGATCCTGATTTCCCGATAAGCGTGCGCGAAGTCGTCGCCATGGGCCGTTTCGGCCATCGTGGTCCGATTCTCCCCCTTAACGCGGCCGACCACCATTGCATCGATGATGTTATGGTCAAGGTCGGAGTGGACAAGTATGCCGACAAGCGAATTGGCGATCTGAGTGGTGGGCAGCAGCAGAAGGTCTTCATCGCCCGCGCCCTTGTCAGCAATCCCGACCTGCTCATCCTCGACGAGCCCACGACCGGGGTGGATGCCGGTTCGCAGAATTCTTTCTACCATTTCCTACATGGACTGAATGAAAAGGGCCTTTCGCTGATACTTATTTCGCACGACACCGGCGCGATCAACAAGCACGTCAACAAGCTTTTCTGCATGAACCGGCGACTCTTTACGAAGGGATGCAGTATCGAGTTCATGTTCAAGGATAAGATAGTTGACAAGGATCACGTCAGGAGGGTGAAGCACAAACATGCTTGAAATCCTCGACTATGGATTCATGCAAAGGGCATTGCTTGCCGGCGTGTTCGTCGCGCTTTCCTGCTCTTTGATGGGAGTGCTTCTCGTTCTGAGGAGAATGTCCTTGATGGGTGATGGTCTTTCCCACATCGCTTTCGGTGGTCTGGCCATAGGGCTTTTCACCGGTCTTCCTCCTTTGCTCACCGCGCTTGGAACCTGTGTCATAGGCGCGCTCGGCATCGAGTGGCTCAAGCAAAGAAAGGTAGGAGCGGACGCCGCCATCGCCGTGCTTTTCTCTCTTGGTCTCGCGATAGGTGTCGTGCTGGTCAGCCTGGCCAAGGGTTTCAACCTGGATCTTTTCAGTTTCCTTTTCGGAAGCATCCTCGCGGTCAGCGCGTCGGATGTTGTTCTGGTCGCCGTGCTGGGTGCTTTGGTCACCGCGATAGTGCTCCTTCTATACAAGGAACTGCTTTTCATAACCTTTGACGAGCAGGCGGCAAAGGCATCCGGCATCAAGGTCCGTGCTTTGAATATGATGGTGATGCTCTTGACCGCGGTGACTGTCATAGTCGCGATGCGCGTTGTGGGAGTGCTTCTCGTAAGCAGTCTGATTGTCCTACCGACCGTGACCGCGCAGCAGTTCGCAAGGAGTTTCAAGCAGACAATGATATTCGCGGTTATTTCCGCATTATTGAGCGTATTCCTTGGGCTCACCGCCGCGTTCTATCTTGACCTGGCAGCGGGTGGAGCCATAGTGCTGGTGGCGTGCGTTCTTTTCATCCTGGCACTCGTTTTCCGTCGTGTGCGCTGACACTATCCACTGGACATACTCGCTCGTGGCGTATAAAAGCTGTCCTTGATGTCATTATCTTGTCCCAGGCGCGTATGCGCCCTGAAACAAAACGCGAAGGCGCGCAAGCGCCCACGGGAACGTGAGCAAGGGGCAGGAGAACGAAAATGGAAAACGTAGAAAGGAAGCCCGAGAAGAAGTTCAGCACAGGGGCGATAAGCGTCGCTGTCTGGCGCAACGAAAGCACAAAGGACGGTAATGTGCAGGAATTCTATACTGTGACGCTGGACCGCCGGTACAATAAGGATGGCAAATGGCAGAGTACGCGCTCATTGAGGCTCAACGACCTACCGAAAGCCTCGCTCGTGCTTGATGAGGCTTACAAATGGCTCGTCTTGAAGGGCGAAACTGCTGCATAAACTAATAATAACGGAGGGACTCAATGGAACAGGAACTAATCATGGAAGAAAAGAAGAAGATAAAGGACGTGAATGATCTACCTGGAGTGGGTCCGGCTACAATCGAGAAGCTGGCCGCCGCCGGTTTCAACGACTTGCTCAGCATAGCCGTCGCTACGGTAGGTGAGCTGGTTGGCGCGACCGAGTTGAGCGAACCCACTGTCAAGAAGATAATAGCCATCGCGCGGGCCAATCTCGAGATGGAGTTCGAGACTGGCGACGAGGTCATGCGCCGGCGCGAGCTTGTCATGAGGATAGGCACAGGCAGCGTCGAGCTGGATAAGCTGTTCTCGGGCGGCGTCGAGACCGGCGCGATAACCGAGGCGTTTGGCCAGTATGGCTCTGGAAAGAGCCAGTTGGCCCACACTCTCGCAGTAAGGTGCCAGCTGCCTTTGGAGAAGGGCGGCGCCGATGGCATGGCGGTCTTCATCGACACAGAAGGCACGTTCCGTCCCGAGCGCATAACAGACATAGCGAAAGCCGCTGGATTGGATCCGGCGGAAGCGCTGAAGAACATCAAGGTGGCCAAGGCGTTCAACAGCGACCACCAGATACTTCTCGCCGAGAAGGTCGAGGGATTGATCAAGGATCAGGGGCTGCCCATACGGATTGTCATAGTCGATTCGTTGACTGCCCACTTCCGTGCCGAATACGTCGGACGCGGTACATTGGCAGACAGGCAGCAGAAGATAAACAAGCACATGCACGCGCTGGCCAAGCTCGCGACGCTCCATAATGTCGCCATCTACGTCACCAACCAGGTGATGTCAAAGCCGGATGTCTTCTTCGGCGACCCGACCGAGGCTATAGGTGGTCACATCGTCGGCCACAACAGCACCTACCGTGTCTACCTGCGCCGCGGAAAGAAAGGAACGCGCGTCGCCAAGATGGTCGACAGCCCCTGCTCCGCGGAGTCAGAAGCGGTCTTCATGCTGGACCTGTGCGGTATCAAGGACGCTTGATTTTTTTATTTCATTTTTTCTATACATTCGTGCGCGAGGCCCGCCAGCTCCCCATCAGTATATGACCCGTCAGGATTCCGCACGTCATAGAACGTCTCTTCGTAGTCCTTGCGGAAGCAGCGGATTGTCAAAGGGATATCTTTTCCGTTGCGCAGCGTGAACGCGTATCTTTCCTCGATGTGCGCGCCATCCTGATGGCTCTGCCTATGCTCCTCTTCTATTCGTTTCCATCCGGTTATGTATGGCGGTTGCCGTGTCATGTTTTTCCTCCGTTGCTGCGGGCCCTGCTTCAGTGTGGGCCCTAGGATAGAATTACCAGTACGACAGAAATGATGTTTTTCGTGCTGGCCATGTCTCTGGCTTCCAAGTCCTGCTATTTATTTTTTTCTTTGCACAACCTTTAAATAGTGACACTCCCAGAATAGTGCAGCGGCAAAAAGCCGCAAAACCAAATGTACGGGATGGACATATACAGTGGGAATTGATTCTAAGTTAGTGTTTGTCCCAGGACAGGTAGGATCAAATGCGTAGAGATTTTGGAGAGAAAAGAGATAGGTTCAACAGCGGTGGCGGATTCGGCGATGGCGGCGGTGGCGGCGGGTTCCGTCCAAGAGGGCCAATGCCAGAGAAACAGCCTCCGGTAAGGCAGGGCGAAGAGCTTGACGTACTCATAGAGGCCGTCGGTGAGAAGGGAGATGGAATCGCCCGTAAAGAGGGTTTCGTTCTATTCGTTCCCAAGACCAAGCAGGGCCAGAAGGTCCGTGTGCGCATCACGCGCGTGCTTAGGACCGTTGGCTTCGCAGAAGTGATTGGCGAGGCACAGACGCCTGTTCAATCGCAGGAAGCGCCAACAAATCAGATGCCTGAGGAACAGGCTCCTGAATCGTCTCCGCTCGACAGCGAGGACTTCGGCGAGGAAGCACCAGCGGAACCTGAAGAGGCTCCTGCCGAGGAACAGCCAGCTGAACCTGCGCAGTCGGAAGACGTCCAGGAAGAAGCATCTGAAGAGCAACAATCCGATTCCGAGGAGTAGGCTCCTTTATTTTTTTATTATGCGTCTTTTCATCGCGGTTCCGGTTCCTGAGGAAGTGGTCAGCCAGTGCACTTCTTTGCAAAAGCTAGATGGCGGCAGGTTCACCTATCCCAAGGATTTCCACGTGACGATACATTTCTTTGGAGAGATTCCTGACGAGGAAGTGGATGCCCTGAAGGAAAGGTTATCCGCGGCTTCTTTCGACGCCTTTGACGCATCCACCGATAATATAGGTGTCTTCCACGGCAAGGGCAACATCAGCGTGGTCTGGCTCGGACTGACTCCTGTTGGCAAATGGAAGGATCTGCGCATCATTTTAGCCGATGAAGTTGGCGAGTTCATGCCTCATCTCACCATCGCAAGGGTGAAGTCCGTGACTGACCGGCGTGTCTTGATGACATCCCTGAAGGCACTTAGGACGCAGAAAATCCCGTTCAAGGTGGACCGTGTCATCCTGTTCAGCAGCACTTTGAGCCCAGACGGGCCTTTGTACAAGCCCATTCTCGAGCTGCCTGCCAAGGCATAGTTTTTTAAACGATTCCAGTTCCCTCGTCGTATCGCCAAATGCGCGGCCCTACTCGGGTCCGCGCGAAAGCGGGCTGAGGCGAAAAAAATGCCCGTGGAGGAAAAATGACAGACACGCCATTGCTTGTCGCCCAGGACTCTTACCTGAAGAGCGGCATACACATAGGAACGAAGTTCAGAACCAAGTACATGGAACAGTTCATCTACAAGACGCGCCCTGATGGGCTCAGCGTCCTCAATCTTCAGAAAATCGACGAACGCCTGCGTATAACTGGCAAGTTCCTGGCTCAGTTCGAGCCGCAGGATCTGCTTGTAGCGTCCCGCCGTGAAAATGGCTGGAAGGCAGTGAAGGCCTTTGGCAAGGCAACCGGTTGCAGGATATTCGCCGGCCGTTATCCTCCTGGCATACTGACCAACACTGCGCTGGACACTTTTATACAGGTCAGATGCGTCTTCGTTTCAGATGCCTGGCCGGACAGGAACGCGGTCAAGGACGCCATGCAGATGGGTATACCTGTCGTGGCATTGTGCGATACCAACAACCAGGCCAATGACATTGACCTTGTCTTGCCCTGCAACAACAAAGGCAAGAAGTCGCTCGGCCTCGTGTACTACATACTCGCGCGCGAGTACCTCAAGAACCGCGGTCAACTGGCCGAAGGCCAGGAACCTCCGTTCGTGTTGGAGGATTTCGTAGACGAATGACTGCGCTGCTTTACCTAGAGAACAGCTATCTGAAGGAATGCGAGGCTTCAGTCGTCAACGCCGACGGAAGCGTAGTGGTGCTTGACCGGACAATACTCTACCCCCAAGGGGGCGGTCAGCCTTCGGACACCGGCGTTCTGACAAGGATGTCCGATAACACCTCATTCAAGGTCGTTCTCGTGAAGAAACAAGAAGGCGTGGTGATCCATACAACTGACAAGCCAGGACTGTCTGCAGGTGATGTTGTCAGGGTGGTCGTCGACTGGGAGCCCCGTTATCGACTTATGCGCATGCACACTGCGAGCCACATCCTCGCCGCCATAGGGCACAAGGAGCTGGGACTGATGATTACCGGCAACCAGCTGGGTGTCGAGCGTTCGCGCATCGATTTCAACCTCGAGAACTGCAACAGGGAGATAATGCAGGGTCTTGTCCATAAGGCCAACGCAGTGATAGCTGTCGGTGCGCCTGTGACGATAAGTTCCCTGCCCAGGGAAGAGGCATTGAAGCAGCCAGGCATGGTCAAGTTGGCCAATGCATTGCCTCCTAGCATCGAGGTGCTTCGCATAGTGCAGATGGGTGATGTGGATATCCAGGCCGATGGGGGTACCCATGTCAAGGACATACGCGAGGTCGGCAAGATAATTTTCATGTCCATCGACAACAAGGGCAAGAACAACCGGCGTCTTTATTTCTCGCTGGGTTAGTCTTTTCCGAAGAGCGAGAATCTTCCCGGTGAACCGACACGGTTTAGCCCTTCGCCACGTATCTCAAAGAATACGTCTTTTTCCTCAGGTAAGTGGCGGTGTTTTCTTATCACGGCGCGTCTCTTTCCATTGCGCATCGACTGCAGTTCCATGAGGCACTTGCTCGCGTACCGAACCAAATCGCCACCCGAGAGCGCGACTTTTTCCCGTTCATCGAACAGGGAATAGACCTGGGTGGTGACAAGCACTGGAATGTCCTTGTTGCGGGCGATCTGTGTCAGGAAAGATAATTGCAGGCCGAGTTCTCGGTTCACTTCGTTCGGCTCGCGCGCCGCGAGTTCCAACCGGTATTGCATGGCGACGCTGTCAAGCACGACCAATCCTATCTTCTCGTTGACGTTTTTTGGCAGCGCAGTTATGGCATCGAGCTGCTCCTTATAGTTGGTGGGCTGCATGAATATTATGTTGGCGAGTACCTTCTGCGGGTCCTTTGACAGTTGTTTAAGGCGTTCTATACTGTAACCGCCTTCAGTGTCTATGAATATAACTTTCTTGCCCGCGGCGGCTACGCTGACGGTTGCCAGAAGCACGATGTTCGTCTTTCCACTTCCCGAAGGTCCGAATATGGTGGTTATTATTCCGGGCTCAAAACCTCCATCAAGAAGTTCATCGAGCGCATCGCTGCCGGTCTTTACTATTTCCCCCATACTACTGTTCAACCCCATCGACTTTTATTGGTTTCGACGGAAAGTTGCCAACGCTTATAAACGGCCGCGTACTTTTGCGGGTATGGGTGTTTATAATCACTTAGCGGTCGCCCTTGCGATAGGAGTCGTGCTTATCCACGCGGTTGTCGCGTTGAACGCGCCAGGACTTAGCGAGGATGGCTATCTCTATGTGAGGCACGTTGACAGCATCCGTGACAATGGCCTGCCGATGCGCGATGATCCATTGAGCCCCGTGGGCAAGAAGTTGATGACCACTCCTTTCTATGATTATGTTGTTGCCTTGTTCGCGGTGTTCCTTCCTGTTGTTGTGGCGCTGAAAATCGTGCCCGCGTTGTTCTCGGGCTTGTTCGTTTTCCTTGTTTTCATCGCCGCGCGTCGTATGACCAAAGATGGTTTTGCCGCCCTGTGCGCCGCCATTGCCGCGTCCACCATGCCTGTTCTTGCGGCGACGATAAATACCGGCGGTCCGGTGAGCCTTGTGCTCTCTCTGACCGTGTTGATTGTGTTGTTGTTGCAAGGGGAGATGCGGGTCTGGGTGTACGTTCTGCTTATAGTCGCGCTGAGTTTCACGCATGCTTCGGTGGTGCTCGTGCTGTTGGGGTTGTTGTTCTATGCTGGGCTCCTGGTGTCCGAGGAGTTCAAGATCGAACGCTCATGGTGGGAGATACTGATTTTCTCAACAGTATTCGTGCTATGGTCTGTCCTGGTTCGTTTCGGCAAGACCATATCTGATTCAGGTGGGGATTTCATGTTTCTTAATGCTCCATTGGAAGCGCGCAATGCGCTTTTCGGCTCTGACATACTGGGCATTATCCTGCTGGCGGGGGTGGTGCCCTCGCTCGTCGGTGCCTTCATGATATACACTTTCGTGTTCCGAGAACATCGGCGTGACGTGCTCATAGTGATAGGATTCACGCTCGCCATGGGTCTTCTGCTCTGGTCAGGATTGGTGACTCCTTTGTTGGGCGTTTCTTTTTTAGGTGCGATGCTCGCGCTTCTTTTCGGCATCGGCATCCACAAGGTTTCCGAGACTCTCAGAGTGAGCAGGGCGTCTGCGTTCAGGGTTCCTGCCCTGATACTGGTAATGGTGGTGCTCTGCGCGAGCTCGATCGTGCCTGCCTATTCAAGCGCCCTGTCTTCGCTGTCGGACGCCCCGTCCGGAGAGGAACTCGATTTCCTGGATTCCACAAACCTCGCCAACGCTTCCGTGGTCATGGCGCTTCCCGAGGAGGGTTACCTGCTCCAATCCGTCGCCAATGTGCGTGTGGTCCAGGACTCTGATTATATCCTGCAGAAAGATGCCGCTCAGAGGTATGATGACATAAAGGTACTATTCAGGACAAAATCCACGGTGACTGCAGTTGGCATAATGGCCCGTTATGAGGCGACCCATCTTTATGTCTCGGAGGAAGCGATGGACCGTTTCGGGCGCCCGTCTTTGATAGAAGACGACTGTTTCGTGATTTTGAAAGAGGGCGTTTCGTTGTTGGTTGAACGCACGTGCGAGGTTCGCAAATGAGGTATGCTCATCTGCTGCTATTGCTAGCCTGTGCGATGGTTTGGCTCGTTCCGTTGGTCATGCGTGATTCCCAGGCTCCTCTTCCATTTAGCGCATCTTATTCTGACGCGGCCGCTTCCCGGGATGGGAGCGCGAATCCTTTCCTTTTCATCCTCTCGTTAATTCCTTTCAGTACATTACATGCTTTTTTGATCATGTCAGTGATCTGCGGCATCCTTGGCGGAATAGGCGTGTGGTTGCTGCTTCGATTGATTAACACCGATATAATCCTGCAATCTCTTGCGTTGGTCTTGTATTCTTTGTCCGTTCTTCATGTCGTTGCCGAACCGACCGCGATAGGTTGCGCCGCTCTACTGGTTCCGTTGGCGGTCGGCCTGTCTGCTGGAAGATATTGGGTTATGGGAGTGGTTCTTTCGTCGCTATTGGCGCTCGGAGGACCAGTCGAGACTTTCTTCGCCGCAGTGGTGCCGGCATTGACGTTGTTGCTGTTCAGGAAACCATTGCGTTCAGTGATTGCGCTGGCAGTTCCAGGTGTGGTCGGGGCTTTGGTATGGGGCGCCGAGCTCGGCAAGAGCGTGGTTATTCCCCATATCGCGCCAGGTTGGGTGTTTTCTCAACTCGGGGTACGCCCAGGAATCGACCTCTGGATTTGGCTGCTAGCTCTCATAGGGATATTCACCTATTGGAACAGGATGACCTCGCCTGTTAAACTATCCCTTCTTGCAGGATTGGTGATATGTTCGATATTTCCGATAGCGGTGGTTTTCGCGCTGCCTGCTTTCGGCGTGCTTGCTGCTTTCGGCGGCGACGGACTTTGGAAGGCGAGATGGGCGAACCCGACTCTTCGCGACCTCACTTTCATGGTTATCGTGTGTGGCGTCCTGTTATCGCTGTTTCTTGGGATTCGCATGTTTTCCGAAGCGCCTCCTAATGAGGGTATTGCGCAAGGAATGGCGGTCATACCCTCCAGCGCTTCAGTGATAACCGATCCCCAAGTTATGCCCTGGGTAAAATGGTGGTCACCTGCCATTGTATCTGCTTATTCGATGAAAACACAAGATAAGATTATTGAGCGCGACCAGATTTTGAGCCAGTTGTGGTATGGTCGTAACCTCGATGACGCGACGCGCATAATGGAAGGTCTTGGCGCGGATACCATAGTGATAACACCTCAGATGAGGACTTCAATATGGACGAAGCCTGACCAGGGAGTGCTTTTCCTGATTAACGGCGAAACGTTCAGGGTGCTCTCCAATTATAGTGGTGTCGAAAGCTATACCCACGGTGGTTTCGGCCAATGATCAGACTTGCTTGGTCCAACGGTTGTACTGCTCTTTCTTGAAAAGTTCAGGCAGGCAGATTATGGAGAGTACCATTATCAGTAGCCAGTAGGGCGCCATAAGCATTATCGGTATGAGGTGCCTGAGCCTGAACGACCTGTCGAAACGCAGTATCGAATAAATGTAAAGCGGATAGGCGAGCAAAGTGGCGGTTATGCCGAGTATCGCCGCGATGGTCATCGGCTCCGCGCCGGCGAACACGGAATAGGCCCATCTGACGAATCCGACTATCGAGAACCATTCTATGAAGAATCTCGCGACACTCCAGGAAATCCAGACTCCCTTGGAAACGAAATAGGTATAATACCCCGTCGATATCTGCCAGAGGGTTATGCCTCCCATGACCACTCCTTGCACGTAGGTGAAGACGAACAAGGGCATCGTGTAAACGTCTATGGCTTTCCTTCCTGGCCTCAGATGCCTCTTCAGCAGGTGCAACATCCCGCGCAGTAGGCGCGAGCGTTGCATCAGGAATCCCTTTGGATTGGTAGGCATGACTGTTGAGGACCCTGCCCTGTCCACGAAACCTATGACGTAGCCCGCGCGCACCCTTCGTATTGCGACATCAG
>CAYSVV010000003.1:5535-14093 GCA_964434695.1 uncultured Methanosarcinales archaeon | reverse complement strand
TTCGCTTCCTTAGCTATGACTGAAACAAGTCGCTTGCTCTCTTCGCAGAACAATCCTTTTGTATGAGCCATTTTCCTGCAAAGTGAGCCGTCCCAGAGGTTTCCTGTCCAGAGCGGGCCTATGCCTTCTTGTTTTGTCTTTGCCAAAGACTGTTTCTTCTTGTCGTAGGATACGAATTCGTGCGATTTCAGGATGGTGTCCACATTGCCAGGCACGTACTGTAAGTAGACCCGGTCATAATGCAGCGTGGCGTGAGCGAAAACAGGCAAAAGAGCCTTCTCATACTGGGCTGCCTGTAATTGCGCCCTTCTCACAAGGATACGCAGGCCTACTTCGTGCATCAGGTGATTGCGCAATGGTTGTGCCCAGTACTTTCTTCGACAGGCTGCCGGGGCAGTGCCTGCCAACGCAGCTGTGTCGGTTGCTGTCAGGGCCAGGATGCCTCCCCTGGCAAGATGCTTGACTGCCGCGTCAAGAAAAGGCACGGGCGAACCGAACGGGTCGATCTCGATATAATCGAAACCTCCTGAACTAAGCAACGCGATGTTGGCTTCGGTGTTCTTGACTTCTGCCGCAGAAGGCCTGATTCCGGAAAGCCGGGCGTTCTTTGCCCATATTGTCTTTATCTTAGGATTCACGTCGTTGACCATTATGTGCGCTATGGTGCCTTTCGGCGATTCCGACAGGAACCTCAACGAACGCACTCCGCTTCCGGCAAGGATATCGGCGACGCGGAGATTTTTCCGTCCCAGAGCTTTCAGCAGCATCACGCTTATATCGCGGTTGACGCGCATGGCCGGGTTGTAGAAAACCGGAAGTTTCCTGCTGACTGTCCTGGTCGTGGGTACGCTTATGCGCGCCCCGCCTTCCTCAATGATATCCATCAATGATCGTTCCGTCCTCCGCTGGCTCCCTTGGCGTAGCCGAGTTCATCCGGCTTGGCCTCGTCGTCTTCCTCGAGCTTTTCACGACCTTCCTCGGAATATGGATCTTCCTCTCGCTCGCCGGATTCCATCTCCTCTTTGACTTTCTCGGAAGTCTCCTCGTGTTCGTCCGCCTCATCCTCGAAGGAATCGGCTTCCTTGACTACCTCTTCGTCCATAAAACACCTCAACGGCGCATCGCAACGTCATTATTTATTGCTTGCGAAGAAATCCTTGATTCTTGGAATCGGGTCGTTGGTGAAGCTCATGTCCCAGTCGTCCGGGAAACACTTGCGGTAGGAAGGCCAGGCGTATCTTTCGTCCATGAACACCAATGCTCCGCGGTCGCTTTCGCTGCGTATACAGCGCCCGGCGTTCTGGAGCGTGCGTGTCAAAGCCGGAAGCGTGTAGCCATAGTCCCAGCCCTTGCCGAACCTCTTGTCGAAATACGCTATCAGCTGCTGGGTCTCGAGCGTCGGCTTTTCCAGAGGAATCCCGACGACAATGACGCAACGGAGAACGCCCGGCATATCAACGCCTTCGCCGAAAGAACCGCTCGCCACTCCGAGGAGCACGGCGCCCCGATCCTTGTATCCTGAAAATCGCTGCAGCATAGTGGACCTTTCTTCCCTCGAAAGCCCCGGTGACTCGCGGAAAACAGTGTGTTTGCATCGCGTGGCGAGAAACGCCTCGACATCCTCGAGCATCCGGTAGCTTGGGAAGTACACTGCGCTACATCCATCGATGTTGTCGGTTATGGCGGTGATTCTTTCCGCTATCTTAAGGTAAAGCGCTTCGTTCCTCTGGCTGTAACGCGTCGTGACATCAGGGATGACCAGGCACAGCTTGTTGTGAGACGGGAAAGGACTCGGAAGCTCGCGTTCCACTGTGTCTTCAGGCATTCCAAGAATGTCGACGAACATCTTTGTCGGGCGCAAAGTGCCGGACATCAGTATCGTGCAGTGAGTGTCCTTGATGAAAGGCGAGGTGATAACTGACGGGTCGAGGCATCGCAGCGACAAAACATGACCTCTTTCCTCCCGGGACATTATCCTCGCGAAGGCGTCGCCTTCTGCCTGGCGCCAATTGTGTATGAACCCGACCACGTTGGCAATCGCGCTTCCTTTCCTGCGTTGTTCTTCCACATGGGACGCTGCCGTATGCAATGTCTCCTCTATCTCTGAAGCAGTGCCGAGGGCATCCATAGCGTTCTGCCATTGTTCTCTTTCGATGGCGTTTTCGGTGATGACTCCTGAGGCCAGCTTATCGTGCGCGGCGGCAATCTCGGTGAGCAACGTCTGCGCTTCGTCGAGAGAGTATTCTTTTGTTTCCTGTATGGCGCGCTTTATTACCGACGTTCCGAGTCTTTTTGTCAAGGATTCCCTGACTCTTGATGCCAGGTTGTGCGCTTCATCGACTATGACTATGAGTTGTTCTGGTTTCTTTCCGATCCTCGCGAGGAACTTGTCCCTTATGCTCGGCATGAATAGGTAGTGATAATCGGTTATGATGAGGCGCGCGCTGGATGCGGCTATCAACGCGAGCTCGTAGGGGCACAAAGTCATCTCCTTGCCGCGTTCGACGAAATCCTTCACGTCCAAAGGCGCGCCGTTGAGCATTGTTTCTGCCTCGTGCCTCGCCTCGATGCTCGCGGTTCCTGTCGCTCGGCTACGCACGAAATGGGCGCATTGAGAACTCTCGCGCATTCCCCTGCAAAACGCGGTGAAATCGTCCTGGCGCATGCCTGCGATCTCCTGGGCGCACATGGATCGTCGTCCGACGATGGTGACCGTGCCGAACTTCAAGCTGTGCTTGTCCTTCATCTCGCGCGCGGTGCGCAACGCTATGATGTGCTGGGTGTGGCGCGGAGTGACGAAAACGACGCAAAGGTCTCGCTCGAGAGCGTGACTTAGCGCCGGCGCGATGGCAGCGGCGGTTTTTCCAAGTCCTGTCGGTGCGTGTACGACCAGGTGACGTTTGGAGCGCACGCAGGCGTTCACCAGAGCCAAAAGCTCGTGCTGTATAGGTCTTATGTTTTCGTGTGGGAAGAAGACGCCATCCATATTTCAGGCGCTTCTCGAAATCTTTATATAATTTCGTGCCAAACTCTGCAACGGGGGAATGCATCTAACGACTTTTTCGACGGCGATTATGCTTCCGGAAAGTTTAAATATATAGTGCAATGCATATCTTCTAATAGACAGATAGGGGGTTGAGGTTTGTCCAACAAGGAAATATTCAAGGTGTTCTTCCGTGAGAAGCCGGCCATGATGCTGGTTGAACTCCGTAACTCAAAGAGCGAAGTCTACGCAAGCAACCTCGCCAAACACATCGACTGCACATACAGCCACGTCGTCAAGATATTGCAGCACATGGAGCGCGAAAGCCTGATAAAATTCGACAAGCAAGGTCGTCTCAAGCTGATAACGCTCACGCGCAAGGGCCAGGATGTCGCAGACCACATAGATGGCATACGCACGTCATTGTGATTTTTTTATAAATTCTAGAAAATTCTTAAAAATAAAAAAATAAATCAACTATTGTATTGCCGCAGAGACGTTCTCAGGATCGTACTTCCACGTGACCGGCAGCTTGCGTGTGCGCTTGTAGTATTTCGCAAGGCGCTTGATCTTGCTCTCGGTGAGCTGCAGGCCGCGCTTGGCAGGCATGTCCTTGCGGTTGAGCTCAAGGTGCTTGCGCAATACGATTGTGCGTCGCATAAGCGAGGATATGTCATCCGGCAACTTAGGCGTGAGCTTCTTCTCATCGATCACCGCGCCGATTGTCCTTCCCAGAACGACGCGCGCGTCAGGGATACCGTAGCTGTCACGCAACATTATTCCTATCTTGCTGGCGTTGTTGCCTTCTTTGATGAGCTTGACGATAAGCATCTCAAGCTCCTTCTTGGACATCGTCGGCCAGGACGGTGTCTTTCTCTCTAGCGGCTTCTTGCTGCCTGATTTGCCGATTGCTCGGCTGTGCATCTTTGCCATTGTGGTCACTCCTGTTTCATTCGAGCAATTCGGAGAAAATCTCCAGCATGGGGAAGCTTTCACCGCCCCATCTCTCGATAAGCACGCTCCCTTGGAGGGGTATATAAGCGTTACTGCCGACGAAGGCATTTGTCGTGCGACAGCAATATAAACCGCATTCGAAGCTTTAAAACAGTGGATGGCAGCATAGATGTCAAAGGCCTCTGCAAGAATTTCAACGGCTTGACCGCTGTCGACCGCATCTCTTTCAAAGTCGAACGAGGGGAGATATTCGCTTTTCTGGTCCGAATGGCGCGGGCAAGACCACCACCATAAAGATGCTCACCACGCTGCTCTCACCGACAATAGGTCAAGCCAAAGTTAATGGCTTCGACATAACGGCCTTGTGATGGATTCAGGAGTGCTGTTGTTGGGAACAATCATAACTTTCTCCCTCGGTGCCTGGCTGTTCTCAAGGACGCAGGTCTGAGATGTTCGTCGGCCGATTCTCGTTGTCAGCGGCGCCGCAACTTCGCAATCGCGCGCCTTAATGTCCCGGACACGCCCCGAATCCGGACAGATTCGGATATCCTGTCCAGGTGGGTCTTGCAGTATCCGAACATCCTGGCGAACGTGGTTTTCTCTATCCTTCCGTGTTCTACCATTTTTCCAACGATGTTGCAATCATACCGATTACAGATCACGTCCAACTCCTCGCACGGGTCGATTCCCGATGCCTGAAGCTTGTTGTAATACTCGCCTTCCAACATGGGTGGCCGATCCATGCCGTGGAAAACGCCGACATCGTCTATCACAGCGAGTATTTTGTCTTTCAGATTCTTGCTCCAAAGAAAGTCGATCCCCCAGCCGGATCGGTTCAGCGTGAACGTATCCAGATTCGCCAATAACAAGTCTGTCTTGAAGACAGGGCACATCATCTCGACGAAATTGACATAACGCAACACGCAGTTCCTGTCCTGTCGAGTGATAGAATGGCTGAACTTACCGTCTATCACCGCGGGTTGCGCCAAATCCAGATTATATTTGTGGAAATACCTGAAAAGGCGGTTTATCCCGCTCGCGTTCATGCGTATGTCATCATCCGGCAGAAAAACAGCGTCATACTCTCTCACGACATCGATCGATTTTCGTATCGCCGCGGCTATCGCTTCAAGTTTGAACAATCCCTGGATATGAAAGTAGTATTCAGCGTCATCTCTATACTTATTTGGCGTCGTGCCAAAATAGACTAGCATCAAATCGTATTCGCGCTCAGCACCCTCAAGCCACTGTCCGTGACACGAGCGGTCCCCTACAGGAGCTATCACAAGATTTGCCTTTTTCATACCTGTTTCCGGAGTCTCCATAGGACTATACTATCTTTGAACCGCTTGCGGCCAATATGGCAGTGCAACTTCTTTAAACATCGCAAACTAATCTTTCTGCCCGTGAGAACTAGCTTGAAATCTAGCCCCGGGCAGATTTGAACTGCCGTCTGCTGGTCCAGAACCAGCCATCCTTGGCCACTAGACGACGGGGCTGTTGTCTTCTGCGGCTCTGCTTCCGTTTAAAAAACTTGCGAGGTCACCAGCGGGTCCTGCTGACAAGATATCTTTCGTAAGCAACTCCGCAGGCGATGAATGCCAACGCGAGCCAGCCCGCGAGGACTAGAAGGGTGTTGTTCGACAGCGCCATGCCGAAGAGCTGCGCCTGGGTGAGCGATTGAGATGCAATGACCAACGGGTTCAGCCCTACCATCTGCGCGATGGCTTTAGGCATGAACTCCAACGGCGCCAGCACGTCAGAGAAAAGCAACGCCAGTAGCGCGACGAAAGTCGCGACCAGAATGCTCGATTGCGGCCTCCTGAAACGTAACGCGATGGCTGTTCCGACCAGGATGAATGCGAGCGAAACCATCAGTCCGGCGGTTATGAACTGGGGGAGAGCGCTGGATACATCGACACCAAGCATGAACTGCGCGACGGCAAGAAGCACGCCGGCCTGCAAAGCCACAGCAAGGAACGCGGTTATCGCGGTGGCGGCTATGGTCATGGCCTCGCCGCTGGGCGCCAATGAATTGCGAAGCACCGCCCGGCTGTTTATCTCCAGCAACGTGACGATTGTCCCGAATAGCGTGCTGATGAACATCACGACTATGATGAACAACTGCCCGAAACCCAGCTCTATCGGGCGCAGGCCATCGAACAATGTCATGACTTCGGTAGTTATCGGGTTGTCTATCGCCTTTGCCAAGGAAGGATCGAGTTTCGCGAGTTCCTGAAGGTCGGAGTCTATTTCCAGCACCGTCGCGTCTATCCTGGCGACTGCCTCGGCCGTGCTGTTCTCATACTTCCTCGACGCGTTTATCTCCTCGTCCAATTGGACATCGAAGGAATCTATGGCGTCCTTTAGCTGGGATATGGATATGGCGGCGTCCTCCTGGTCCTGCCTCAAACCATCGATGTTCGCCTCGACGCCGGACAAGGATGCCTTGATGTAGCTGGTGTCGATGGTGAAATTCTCATCGGACAACGCATCCAACTCATCCGTGGCGTTGCGCAATAGCATGACGGTGGAATCCAACCCGTCGATGGAGACTTGTATTCCCGCCTGTATTTCAGTGGCAAGTTCTTTCAGAGGCAAGGCGGCCGCGCGGTATGCGATCTGCTGTTCTTCCAACGATTGCCTGCGCTTTGTTATGTCGGACTGCAAAGAAAGCACGTCCTGCCTTACTTGAACGAGCTCGGCGCGTTTCAGCGAGAGCACGGACGCTATCCTGGCGAACTCATCCAGCAGCTTGCCAACAGCGCCGACGCGTATCCTGCTGCTCTCCTGCCCGAGCTGCTCGGCGAACTCCTGCAACACGTATGTGCTGACGTCCTCGCGGGTGTCATCGAGATGGTAGACGACCGTGCCTTGCGGTACTATTCCCTCGCTCAGCGTGCCGAACTCGACGCAAAGCAGCACTTCCCTATCCTTCATTCCGCGCACGCAACTCTCCGCGTCCTCGAAAGGAAGAACGCTCGCGTTGGAAACGAACGCGGACGGCAAAGGGCCAACCACGCCGACGTTTATGTCGTGCGGATCCGCCTGGCTCAACGCCACGCCAACCATGAAAAGCAACGCCAGCGGCCCTATGACCAACGTCGCCAGGGCAGCAGGACTCCTCCAGAGCGTCAGGATGTTCTTCCTCATCTCCTGGAGAAGCCTCACGCGAACCTCCTGAACTCGGATTCGATGTCTTTGGTGTCGTCCAGCAACGCGCTGACCTTGCCATCCTTCAGGATGGCTGCCTTATCACAATGCCTCTCGACATCGTCAAGATGGTGCGTCACCACAATCACCGTCTTTTCCTTGGCGAGCATGTCATTGACCGTCTTCCAGAAATCCTCGACCAGCATAGGGTCCAATCCTGTTGTGGGCTCGTCGAGTATCAGGATGTCCGGGTCGTGCACCAGGGAGATAGCGAAGTCAAGTCGTCGTTTCTGTCCGCCGCTGAGCATCCCTGCCGGCAATCTTGCCATGCGCTCGAGGCGGACGCTCGCCAGCAACTCATGGGCGCGATGCTTATCGAGGCGGATTCCGTAGCGGGAAGCGTAGTAATCCAGGTTCTCCTCGCAGGACAGGGTGTCGTAGAAGGAGTTCTCCTGGGAGGTATAGCCTACCTTGTTACGGAGCTCTTTCAGGTCTATGTGCCTGTTGCGGTAAGATACCTTGCCCGCGTCCGCCGAGTAGATTCCCATCAGGATTTTCAAGAGAGTGCTCTTGCCGCAGCCGCTCCTGCCCAGGACGGCCATGCATTCGCCTTCGTGGACGTTGAAACTCACTCCGTCAAGAACCTTGACTCCGCGGAAACTCTTGCCGACGTTATGGAATGAGATTAGCATGGATATTGTTTGTCTGCGGCGATTATAAAACTAATGCTGCCAGCGGTCGATGACGTTGAGATGGTCGTATTTTCTCATGCGCTCCACCAACGTCACGAAAGGCTGCTCTCCATAGAATGTAAGGATGCTATCCACTTCAGTGCCGTTCGGGAACCTCTTGTTGAAGTACTTGATGTTGCCGTTGCGGAACGCGTTCATGCCCGCAGGCATGGCTGACTCGATGTCGCGCTGCGCCATTATCTCGGCCAGCTTGCCACGCATGCCGGATTGAGTGGCCACGTCCGCGTTGCGTATGCAATGGTGTATGCCGTCCGCATCCGCGTTGTCCATCATCTTTGACAACTCACTGGCGTGCCTTCTCGCGGTCTTCAGAAGGGCGACGCGTTCCTTTTCGCTGAGGCATCTTATCATCTCAGGAGTCAACCTGTTGTAAAGCACCATCACGTCCGGCTTGTACTTCCGGGAATAACCGAGCACGGTATCACTGGGGTCGTAATGGACCAGCATCCTGAATATCTCAGGCCGCCATTTCACTCCCTGGGTCCGGTAGTTATCCGCCCAATGTTTCAATAACAATTCGCGGCGGCATTTCAACGCGCCCCTCTTCCGGAACGGACGGCAGGCTATCTCCACAAGGCCTAGGGAAAGGTGCTCTTCGCCATTGGCGACAGGAATACCGCGTATATTGCTCTTGGGCAACTCGAAGAATACTCCTTCGTGCATATCATACGGACGCACAGCTTTCTATTAAGCGTTGCTGAGTCGTGTAGAAAACC
>CAYSVV010000003.1:0-5525 GCA_964434695.1 uncultured Methanosarcinales archaeon | reverse complement strand
TACTGTCCTTAGTTTGGAAGTGACGATGAAAGAGGTGATCACAGACACGTGGGGAGCTCTGGCTCGGCCCAAGCGTTTCTTCAAGGAAGTCGCGAAGAAGCCAAAGCTCAGCGATGCCTTCCGCACATCCGCAGTTCTGATCGCGTTCTTCCTCGCCATGGGCTTCATAACGCTGCATTTCTTCGGGCCTGCCGCGCCGCCGTTGCCTGAAACTGTCGAAGGAAACACGATTCTTGAGTTCACATTCGTGGGCATACCGCACCTGCCATTGACAGTCCCGATACCTTTGTTGGCGCTCATGCTGGCGTTCTCCTATGCGGGTTGGCTTGTCTATGGGTTCATGGCTGCGCTTGTGACTGCGCTTTACATGCGGTTCCTGGGGGCCAAGCTTGATTACGAGAGGGGATTCGCGCTCTGGGCTTATTCGAGCCTGCCGTGGTTCCTGCTGGGATGGACAATAGCGCTCCCATTGTCGCTGATGAGGACATCCGCGGTCGGAAGCCCGGTGGCTTTACTGATGCAGCCGGCAGCGATAATGCATAGCCCGTTGGGTTCCATTGGTTGGATAATAGCGCTCTGCGCCTGGACGATCTCGTTTTTCGCCACTGTTTTCGGTACCCAGATGCTCTACAAGTGGTCTTTCCGCAAGTCTTTGCTGGCGTGGGTGTCCCTGAAGCTGGTAGGATTGCTGGTGGTAATCTTCGCTCAGGACATAATGGACTTCGCGTCGTTGTTCACTTTCGTCTTCAGATAGCGAAACTGTTTTAATGGCGTGATGACACTCACCTATTATGCGAATGCTCGTGGTTCTGGTGGGACTCGCGCTGCTGGTCAGTGCGTGTGGTGTTGATTGCAATGCTCCTTACATACAGGTCGGTAACGACTGTTGCCTGGATAAGGATGGCGATGGAGTATGCGATACTGATGCCGCTCCCAAAGCGACTCCGCAGCCAACGCCGACACCGGCCGCTCCTGTAGTCAAGGAAACCGAGCCGACGACCACCGAGCTTGACGGCAGGACTTTCAGCGAAGTTCAGGATAGGATAGACAGGACATACCAGACCTACGTGCCTTTGCAGTTGAACGACATATCCTCGTTGCATTACGAGGCGACAAGTTATCCCGTGTTCAAGTTCTATGGCTCGTCCAACATTGATTTGCTGGAAGTGAAGGATGAACGCCTGTGGTTCGACGACTATGAGGGCGCGAAGAAGCTCATCGAAGATTATGCCGTGGTCCGGAACAAGGCGGACAACGAAAGGCTAGCGAAAGAAAGCGCCAAGAACATAGATTTCGAGCTACGCACCGATGTCAACGAGATAACCGTCGGCGGCGGAATGGCGCTGGAACTGCGCAGCAGGGCGATGAGGATACAGGCAGGCACAAATGACATGGGCGCGCCATATTCCGACCCGATAGAGCCCTGGGGTGTAGTGGCCGTGTACATACCCTGCCCTCCGAACATGATAATCAGCTTCTTCGGCGCGAACGACGGAGTGGGCAAATTCGCGGGCAACTATGAGGGAGAGGAATACTGGCACGAGCTCGACACCAGCCTTGACGAGATAAGCGGAAGGGCGCAGTTCAAGGCGGCCAAGATTATGAAGTGGTGCGGACAGACATCCTAGCACTGCCCACTTGACAGTCCCGCGCCCGGGATTAAACCTTTGTTTTTTTCTTTGATTGGATGCGGCGCAAGATTTCTTCTGAACGACAGACCACTCTGCACGAGTTCGGGCCGAGATTGCTGACCATATGCGTACAGCTGCCTGTGGCGAATAGGAAAGGATTGTCCGAGAAGCTTTTGCGGCGCAGGCTGGAACGACAAGGGTGGGTGGTCTGGCGCGGTGGATTGGTGGGCATAGGCGAAAGAAGCGAGTATCCGACAGTCAAACGCAAGTACGAGGTGCTGCGGAAGCTGCTGCATCAGTATATGCCCGGAACACACGAAAAACTGACTTATCTCTGCCTGGTGCATCACGGAATGCCTGACTTCATCTGCTATCGCTATGGTTTCAAGTTCGTGGAAGCGAAGCTGGAGAACGAATCTTTGAGGCCTAATCAACGGGTCTGCATCGCCAAGCTCTGTTCGTTGGGTTTCAAGGTCGAGATCCACCGGCTTGTTAATTCATCAACACGCGAGGCCATACTGGACCTGGTGACGATGAAGCGTAAAGTTAGGGAGAAGCAAATGAGGCTGACCGCGAGAATTACGAGATATAGGTAAATATTACGGAATATTTCTAATCAACTAGTCCCACCCAGACAATCTCACTTCGTTCGAAGTCTGGGTGTGAATCTTATGGCTTCGCAGATAGCCCCACCCAGATTCGAACTGGGGTCTCCGGCTTCAAAGGCCGGCATCCTTGACCACTGGACGATGGGGCTGTACTGCTTTGCTCTCGTCGGTTGTTTAAAAAACATTCGTAGGAAGTAGATATTGCAAACCAATAACGCTTAATATGTCCTGTCCACGCTTGTGTTCACCGTGGGGGAATTGATAGAATTTCTGGAAGAGGACCCGCGGGAACTGTTGCCCGAGGAATGCGGAATAGCTGCGGCCATAGGCGTTCCTCATGCGGCGGCCGTCGCGGTGAGCCTTGACATGATTCTGCAGGGCAGGGGTGAGGCCGGCGCGGGGATGGTGTGCACCGACAGGGTGAATTTCCATCATCATCACGGCGAGGGAAGCGTGTCGGAAGTGTTCGCGAATTTCGACTATGATCTCACACCCGGGAATTTCGCGATTGCGCACAACCGTTATCCGACAAAAGGATGCTGCAATGAAAGCAACAACCTGCAGCCGTTGGTGAAACTCGCGTCGAAATTCGGACCCATAGCGCTGGCGCACAACGGCACTCTCGTGGGTTCAGAGAACCTCAGAAAAGAACTCGTTCGCCAGGGCAAGGATTTCAACAGTACGACGGACTCCGAGCTGTTGCTCGCGCTCATAACAGGATCCAAGCAGAATACAGTGGAGGACGCGTGCATTGAAGCGTTCAAGAAAGTCAAACTCGCATATTCATTGCTCGTTATGACGAGCTACAAGACCATTGCGGCCAGGGACAGGTATGGAGTCCGTCCATTGTTCTACACGCGCCTCAAGCGCGGCGGATATCTCGTGGCCAGCGAGACCGCCCCTTTCCGCATGCAGCCCAACCGCTACGGTACGAAGTTCATGCATCGGGGCTCGATGGTTGTCTTCGATCACAAGAAAGGGACTGCCGAGGAAACGATCTACGCGCATTCGCCGGAGGCGTTCTGCCAGTTCGAATGTACCTATTTCGGCAACCCGCGTACCCGTTTGCAGAAGCGCAACTACCGACACGAGGATTTCCGCCGGCAATGCGGGGAAATGGTGTACCAGGAAAACAAGAAGTTCTTCGACTGGATGAAAAAGGAAGGCGCGATAATCGTCGGGGTGCCTGAATCCGGGCTCGACTATGCCTGGGGCCTGGCGCAAGCTTCCGGGATAGAACTCGCGCAGGCATTCCGCAGGAACATCAACGCCCCGCATGCGGTGGGGCGGTCATACACGAGCCCGACGGCCAAGCAAAGATGGCGCAAAGCCTTCGCGAAATTGGATTTGAGAGAGGAACACGTGAGCGGCAGGATAGTGATACTCGTCGAGGATTCGCAGGTGAGGGGTACCACGGGCAGAATAAACAACTGGAGATTGTATCACGCCGGCGCGGACCAAGTGGTGAACGTGCAAGGCTCTCCTCCGGTGTGCGCGATATGCCCCACGGGCATGGACCATCAGACTCCTGAAGAGCTTCTTGTCGTCAAAGCGGGCCTGACCGGATTATCATTGGCGGATTATGTGGATTGCGACTATAACATCTTCATATCGCTCGGAGGTTATCAGAAACTCGGCAGGAATTACGAAATCGAGATGTGCAACGGGTGTTTCGGCGGCAGGTATCCTCCTGGCGTGAAGCACAAAACAAAACTCCCTCCGGCGTTCTCTGAGAGGACAATGTCCCGCGAACGCGCTAGGAAGCGGGCCAACGATTACGAGCCATTGCAGTTGCCCAGTGAGTTCCAGGATCTCAGTACGAGCTGAACACGACGCTGGCGCTCTTCATCTTCTTGTAAAACTCGATGTTGGCCTTATTCGCGTTCGATCCCGTCACTATCTTGTCCAGTCCTGTCCAAAGGCAGAACCAGCCGCCGGGCTCGAAAAGAACCAGGAGCAGGGTGTTGAGGAATCCTCCCAGCTGGTAGAGCATCGTCGCCAGAAGGGTTAGCGCAATCCCGACAACCACCCAAAGCATTCCCGAATTCTTGACCTGCTTGCGTTCCTTGAGCAACCTATCGTGGTGCTTGCTGAAGTGGTGCCTTATGCGCTTGGTTATGGCTGCTTCGCTCGCGGCGTTCCTTTTCGCTTTTGGAACGAGCAGGCGCAGTTCTATTCCTCCTTCGCCCTTCTCCCTTGAAGCGTTCTTGCATTCCTGCAGAAAGTCGGTCGATAAAGCGCGTGTACCATATGGTCGGGGGTCGAAATCAGAGAATATGTCG
Organism: uncultured Methanosarcinales archaeon; assembly: GCA_964434695.1. GTDB lineage: Archaea > Nanobdellota > Nanobdellia > Woesearchaeales > ARS49 > CAYSVV01. Next base: position 1,004 of record CAYSVV010000003.1, on the reverse strand, counting down.
CTGTAGTCGTCGAGTATCAGGCTTATGTTCCCTTCTTTAGCTGTCTCGGCCATGGGTACAAGTCGCCTCGTCAGCTTAAATACGCTTCGTCCCCGAAAGGCTTTTATAATATCTACTCCGGAGTGGCTATATGAGATGGGTTCTGATTGTGGGGGTGCTGCTTCTAATCGCAGCCTGCGTCAACGAACAGGTGGCCGTGCCTATCGTCGAAGATAATTCGACGGTCGAGCCGGTGGTAACGGTGACGATGGACGCGACAGGGCCAGTGGTCACGAAGAACAAGACGGAAAACAAGACCGTTGTGAAGGTAGTGAAAAACGAGACAGCGGATGTCGTGAAGCCCGCGGTCAACAATACGCTGGATTTTGTATGCCTCGACACTGACAAAGGAGAGAAGCCCAACGAGAAGGGTTCATTGCAATACAATCTGGGCAACGGGACGATAATCTACAAGACAGATGATTGCCTCGGCGACAGCGTGCGGGAATGGTGGTGTGACCGTGGTGAGATATCCAAGTCGATATACGAGTGCAAGAACGGTTGCTTCGACGGCGCCTGCAAATCCTAACGAAGCGCCTCTTCCTCTATGAAGTGAAGCTTGCCCGGAACAACCAGGCAATGCGGAGCACCGCCGAAATCGTGGTCGAAAAGCGATTTTATCGTGCCTGATTTTATGTGCTGGGTTTTCGTACCCACCCTTGCGCAGCCGATCACCAGTGTCTTGTCGAAATTCGCAATGCCGCGTTTCGTGGCAATGCCCAGGATGCGCACCAGCGCGTCGTTGACCGTCATGAACTTCGGCGGGTCCAGGTCCAGGAGCAGAAGCGTATGCGCCCCGATGCTCTGGTTCTCTAAGATGACATCGAAGAAAGACTCCGGGCTGTAGCCAGGATGGGTGAAAGGGATGCTCGTGGTCTTGCCGAACTTGTAAGGCATAAGCCCTGTCTCGGCGATGGTGGAAAGAATGCTCGCGTTATGGACGACCTGGACGCTGACGTCGGCTT
>CAYSVV010000002.1:0-15802 GCA_964434695.1 uncultured Methanosarcinales archaeon | reverse complement strand
AGGAAGCAGATTCCTACCGGAACAAATTCATCGACACCCACATCATACTTGGAGCCGCCCTGGCCGAAGCGCAGAAGACAGAAGGAAAAGAGGCAGTGGCAGAGCACATAAAAATCAACAACAAACTGGCGGTCGAGAAACTTACCACTGACGCCTACGCGACAGTATATTCCCAGCGCAGGGAATCCGAGAACACGCAGGACCTGGCGCTGAATGAGTACGCGAGAGAACGGCAAGAGAATCTGAAGAACGGTGAAGGCAACGTGGAAGTAACCCAGCGGGAATTCCTCGGATCGCAGAGCGACAAGGCCGAGCGCGAAATCGTGAGCGCTGCCGCGAATATTAATCTTGAGAACCTGGCGCAGAAAATAAGGAGCATAGATAATGCCCTGGCAGGAATACCTCCCTCAGACAGAGGCAGGTTGAACGACGAGCGCCTGAACCTGGTGGAGGAATACAGGAAAACCGCGGAATACCTGGGAACAGAACAGGCATTCCAGAACCGCGCTGATTCTCTCGAGGGTTTGCGCAGGGCCACCACGATGAACGGTCGCCTTGACTCCATAGCGGATAACTTCAACTCCGCGATCGATACCGCAAGCACCAGCCTCCAAAGGGCGGGCGAGGTAGGCAACAAAGCCATCGATTCTTTGGGGAACGGAGATTATTCGAAAGCTGCCAAGGAATTCTTCGTCGACGGTGTCGGAAAAGAAGTCATAGTCAACACGTTCGGGACAGTGGTCGGCCAAGGCGTGGTCGGTTCGGGATTCGACCTCTTCGGCGCCGTGGTCGACAAAGGGGTGAATTTCGTAGCATATGCGACAGACAACTATTATTTCGATACTCATGAAAAAGAATCCTATGACTCTGTGCTTGTCGACAAACAGAAAGAGAGAGGCCGGCAGGTAGTTGTCGACGCAGTATTAATCGTCGCGGGAACAGGGGTCGACATGGCCGAAGCCCGCCAGATTGTCGAAAGGGCAGCGCTGGGCCAGCAGACCTACGCTGACGAAAGGACTTTGGGGAACGCAGGAATCAGCGTATCAAGCCTGCGAAGCCACGAGGACACGATAAAAGACGCCAGGAGCTACAAAGACATAGACGTTTACAAATCATTGGCGGCATCATTCAACCAAGCGCAACTGGCCGCGATTGAAGCGGCGAACGAGGCGCAGAACAGCGTCGGAGACAGGGACGCTTTCATATCTGACAAATACGACTATCCCGTTGGCGCCGAAGCCGCCGCGGTATTGGGATTGAGGTTCCGGAACGCTTTCACCGGAGAGATCGAAGAAGAAAAGAACTTGCTGAACGACGCAAGCGTCAGGGCAAGAAACGCAGGACAATTGGCGGACTACCTTGTCAAAAATCCAGGTTCTTCGGTGACAGAGGCCACCCGTAGCGTCGGCTTACAGGACAGCGACATCGCGGGACTGATAACCCTTAGGCAGCAGATGGACTTGGAAAACCCTTACCTGACCCGGGACGCGCTTGAAGCGCGCCAACAGGGACACATGCGGGAAGTCGCGGAAGACCTATTCTCAAGAGGGCGTTTCGCTGAAGCTTCGGATGCCTATGCCGCCGCGGGAGAACTTCCCACCGCGGGCATCGTCCGGGCAACGGCCGACCAGTACGCCGGAGCGGAAGGCGTGCTCAACATCGGATACCAATACCTTTACACTTTGGGGGCGGGCCTGATAATAGAGAGCGCGGGCGCCGCATTCACAGGCGCATTGTCCAGCGAAACCACATCCTCTTTGCTCTCAAAACTAGGAAAGACAGGATCACCAGGAGCCTGGCTCGGAAGAGAGCTCGAGCAATACACCGCGAAGAAAGTGGCGACTGAAGCTGAGATGGTAGCGGCGCGCCTGGCCCAGAAAGGACTCACAAGAGAGGCGGCTGAAGCAAGCTCATTGGCATCCCGAGTGGCAAAGGCTGAGATATCCTCCGCTGAGGCCTGGTCAAGCGTAGAAGCGTTGGCATCGAGGGCAGGACAGACTTCGGTGATATTGCAATCACCCTTGGCACCATTGACAGGCATATTCAATATAGAAGAAGTTTTTGAAGAAGGCGCTGGCAATATCGCGCAGGCAATGTTCGGCAATGACGACCCCCGGGGACAGGTCGCAGGTCTCATCGTGGAAGGATTATTAGGAGGGTCGCACGGAATTGAAACCGCTAACTCTCGATTCGAGACCACTATGGACAAGTATCTCAGCACCAATAAAGTCGGCGTGACCTACGCCGACGGTACGAGAGGCGTCGAAAGCATCCAGGACGCCGTGCGCAACCCACTCGTTTTATCGACGGACCAGGGAGCCCCGTCCGACCTGCTGCGCCTGGCATCCCAGGCCACGGCAAGGGAACTGGGCATAACATCGCAACAGTTAGCCAATGGCCTGTCCGCCGAACTCAATGCTGAGACAAGGCGTCTGCAGGAGCTTGCGCTGACCTCACCTTCAGAATTACGAGGAGCGCTAGGAACCTCTGATCTCAACGTCCCGGAATCGGAATTCATTGAACCTGAAACTCTCACCAGGGCAGACGAATATATCTCGCGCCTGGGATTGGCGTTCAACGAGTTGGCCGACCAGAACTTCGAAGAGGCAGGTCTGCTCAGGACAGAAGGAACCACCGCATTGCAAAACGAGCTCAACCCCGGACCGATGTCGCAACTCGGAAGCCTGGTGGGATTGGGACCTGTCGTTGGCGCAAGCAGTTATTTGGACGCTGCGGGCGTCAGCCAAAGAAACTCGGAACGCCTGGGGGAATACGCACAGCAGCTGGAAACCCTGCCGGACATCTCGAAAGTCGAGGTGGCCGCCGTAGGATCAAGATGGGAAGCCAATGCGGTCGAGCAGGAAGTGCTGCGGCGCGCGCTCAGCCAAGACAACCTGGCAGACGGCCCGAGAGAACAATTGAACGAACGCCTCAACATCGCGAAACTTGAGGGTGCGGAACTATCATCGCTCCAGACCGCAGCCATATCCGACGGCCACGCCAAATACCTTGCGTCAACACTCGAACAGATGTACGACAGCGGCATTGAGGAAGAAACGCTTATTGAAACGGCCAGCGAGCTTGCCGACGCGCAGGCCGCGAGAAGCGACGCGATGACCCAGGCGAAACTCTACGCGTCCGCCCTGGCAGCCGTGTCAGGCAACAGTGAAATGGCGCAATCATTGCAGGAAGCGGCCAAGGCAGAGGCGGCTGCGGTGACCTACTCCGCTGAGAACGTAATCGAGGCCCTGAGGGCCGCCCAAATCGAGACCCTGACAAAGAAAGACTTCAGCGTGGCAACGGCAGCAACTCCGACAACCACAACCGAGACTATCACCGAAGGCCCGTCCTACTCCTTCACCCAGAACGTCGACAGCTGGACGCTGACTTCCGATAGCGGCGTCACGAACACATTCGAGGTTGCATACACTTCGTCCTACGGCACGACCGTGCTGAGCACCGAGACTCTTACCGCATCGGAGACGGTCGCGGTCCAGGAATGGGCAGAGACGCATCCGCCTGAAGTGGCCACCGGCGCGATAACACACGCTGTCGCGGAAAGCACGCCCGCGGGTCTTCGCATAACTCAATACGAGGAGGTGCTCGCGTGCGGCTGATAGCGCTGTTGCTCGTGCTGCTCCTGATGTCCGCGCCTGTCCTGGCCGCTGAATGCACGAAAGTGCTCAGGCCTGTCGCGAGCACAGTAGTGCAGACGCGCGCTCCAAGCGCGCAGGCAGTGACCGAGAATGTTGCCGGGATGACCAACGACGAGTTCCTGCAATATCTGCGCGAAAATCCACCTTCATCGGACACGCCCCTCTACCAATTGCTGACAGCGCGGCCGGAATATCGGCAAATGATCCTCGAAGGCAAGCTCGATGATGTCATCAAAGGAAGGATTGATGGGCAGCCAGCTAGGGATGCAGATATCTACGACAGATACAGCGATATGGTCAGCGCTCTCGAAAACGAGAACATACCTGGCGTTTCCCTGTTGGCGGCCGATAGTGTGTGGCTGCGTTTCACCGTCAACGGCGGCCATATGATTGGTCCTCATGAAGAAAATCCAATAACGAACAAAGGATACGTCACGCTCAGAGACCCGACATCGGTGACGACGCAGCAGCTCAATAACGCACTAGAAAGACTGCAACAGTCAGGAATACAGGTAAGCATCAAGATTACACGCAATGCTCTGAAAGCCCTGCCCTACTACGACAACATAGTCATCTACGCAAGTAGCCAGGAGGACATAGATTCTGCACTGAAGATAATGCAGGACAGCCTCGGGAACCAGGCCGCGGCTACGCACACAGGCAGGGACATGTTCCTGAACGGCAGATCAACAAGCCACAACATGGTGCTTGCCAATGAAATCTCACTTATCGCCAATAATGATCAGCAAGGACTGGCAAGGCTGGAAAGCCAGATCGCCGAGGCCGAGAATAAGAAGGCAGAATACGAGCAGGCAGCGCTTGCAGAAATCGAAATACCTGTCTCCACCATCCGCCTGATAGGACAGGCAGGGCCTGACGGCGCCACTGTGCCCATCACTCCTGAACTGGGCAATGCCATGATGTTCGTCGAGCCTAACCTAGAACAGGAGAAATTGTTGGATAGCATAGACACTAACCGCGTGGCCGACCTCATGGAACAGGGCGTCGTGATCAACCGCGAGAAATCCCGTGCCAAATACCCGACCGAAGAGGTCACGGATACTATCGACGTGATTTTGGCAGAAGCCAGGGATCGTGGCATAAGCGCTGAGGCCTCATTGATGGACCTGGCTGCAGCTGACATCGCGACAGCGATGGAAGCCACAGGCTCACAGCAGCTTTACCAGACCCGAAACCGCCTGAAAGCAGCGGCTGCGGCTTTGACATTCACCGACCCGATACTCACGGGCAAGCTTTTGTCAGAGATAGACCACATGATATTCAACACGGCGAAGCAGAACTTCGGCCTTACGGACAAGATCGCCATATACGAGACAGGAAGCCCGACAAAATCACTCGAGAGCGACACCGACGTGCTGATATTGAGACTGCAAACGCTGACGACAGCCGACGTTGACGTGATGTCGAACATGTTCGATTATCTCGCGGAGGCAGGACTGAGGGCGGAGGTGACCACCCACTTCTCAACCGAACTTGGCAACACGATAACAGAACAGGGGCTGCGCGAATTCGTGGAGAAGTTCCTGAGCGACCCGAGCAAGATCGAAGCATCACCCCTGCACAAGCTGATGTTCCTCAGGGCGACGGATCCGTTCGACCCTCCGCTGGACAACATAAGATCCCTTGCCATGGGCGCGCCGAACATCGTCGACCTGATGAAGGCGGATTTCGCGCGCGAATATCGGATTGGGAGGGTCGGCGCCATAGAGCAGGTGCAACAAATCGCCGATTTCATGAGGTCATCACAAATCGCGGGACAGTTCGACGTCAAGAAGACATTCGGCGGACTGCGCACCATCGACTACATACGATGGCAACTGGCCGCACAGCTTAACGGCGACCTTTCTACTGTCGAGGACATGGAGCGCCTCTACACCAAGGCCATCGAACGTGGCCTGCTAACCCCGAACGAGGCGCAGGCGCTGCTCGAATCTGAAAGGTTCTTCCGCATCCAGCGCAACAGCAACCACCTCAGGACAGCGACGGAATCCGACGGCATAAACAAGGAGCAGCTAAAGGACGGATTCGCCAGGCTGTTCCCGCCGGTGGAGATAGAGGCCAGCGGACTGGACGCAAAGGTAATCGACATAATCAGCAGGAAGCAGAGGTCCGACCAGGCATGGGATATCGCGAGCGAGCATCGACTCAACACGGGAGCCATAGCGCTGCGCTTATGGGCGGACGTGCCTGGCGACGCCGTCGCCGAGCTGAAGATAGCGCCCGAGTCAGCAGTCGAACCCGCGCCTGCCGTACAAGTCCCCAGCAAGGTAATCCAGACCGGCAAACTTGCCGTGACAGCCGTCATACCAGGAGGGATCGCCTACGGCATGATATCTCAGTATTCAAAGATAGTACGTGAAGCCCAGGCAGCGGATCCATCGGTCAGGCCTTGGCAGGTCGGAAAGATAGCGAGCCTCTGGTGGAACTCATACTGGCATGGAATCAGCGTCAAACAGCAGCTGACCAAACCCGAGGCAGGAGCGCGCCTGGTGGAGAACAGGCCGCTTGGGGCGGCAGGTGACTCGCCGCTAATCGCCATCGGAATAAGCGTGGCCGAACGCGCGCCGACCATACTCGAAGAGAGCATGCACGTGCTCGGAGGAAAGGCAGGAATGCCCGAAGCGGTCGGAAGGATGCTCGAGACCAGTTTGGGAAATCCCAACCCGTTGTTCGAGAGGGCAAAGGTGCAGTTCCTCAAGGATCACCCTGAATATGCAGGATTCAGCGATTCGCGCATAGCCGAGGAGATAATCACAAAGTACGGCGTTGCCATGACGCTGAAGGCAAGGGCGACCAACAAGCGTATCGAGAACGAGGAGCGCATCCGAAGGGCGGAGAACCCAGTCACAGCAGCGGATGAAAGAATCATACCATACAGCGGAGAATACCTGGCAAGGCTCAACGCGCAGGCGATGGCCGCAGAAGTCGACCTGAAATACCGCGACGTCGTGGCCGACGCGCTCGGGCTGACGGCGGACTTCTCAACTTCAGAGATAATCGACGCGTATAGGGACTTACTGGGAGTGCGCGAAGCGGACAGCATCATACTGAAGCCGCGCGCCGTCAGCGAACAGACGCTGATGGACGTTATACAGAATGGAGGGATGGCATCATTGGTCGCGGGCACCGGCCATACCTACCTTTCGCGATATTACACTGCACCAGACGTGCCAACTCTCGAGAATTTGGCGGCCCAGGACCTGAGATTGCTCTCGTCGCCAGTGGCTAAATCGACAGACTCTGAAATAATCAAAAACAGGCCGAAGGTTCTCAAAATGGTGAATGAGATCAAAGACCTGATATCAGCCAGCACACCTAGCGACGCGCAAACCATAAAATCAATCGAAAATGACGCAGAGCTGAATCTCATCGCCAGCGGCATCACAAAACTTGAAATCGACGCGGCAATCATGTACGCGGTGGAGTCGGGGATCCTGTCGCTCTCCAATGCGCAGACTTACTTCGGATTCAGCACAACACAGGACGTTGCCGAGCAGATAGCTGGCTCTAAGTTGAGCCTCCAGGAAAAGACCGACCTGTGGGCAGATGTGCCACCCGCAATCGACCATGTTGTGGCCAAGGCAGTCAATACCGGCAAGACGAGCGATATCCTCAAAGTCGCGAATTCGATAGGCAAGAACAATCCCGCGGACATAGCTGATTTCGCCCAGGCACTCCAGGTATCCAAGGGCATCGCCGGACTGCGCAACACCTACGGCAAGGATTTCGATGACTTCATCAACGCCAATGCGAACGTGTTCGTCATTAAGGACGTGAACATAGAAGGGAAACTCTTCGATGTCATGGTGCTTCGCAACCCGCCACAATACCCGAACAACCTTGAACAGCATTTCATAGGGGCGCACATAAAGGGACAGAGCACAAAAACCAGCAACCCCACTATATTCGCAGGATATAGCGCGGCATCAACGGCAACCCCAATAACCCCCGAGATGAGAGCGGACGTACTATGGCGTCTTGCAAGGACCCTCCAGACAGGACGTCCAGTAGAAACCAAAACCCCTTCGGGCACGATCTATGAGGCCAACGCAAAAGTCCTTGGGGACAACACCTACCTGAGACTTGTGAACCAACGAGGAGGAAATCTCCTGGACACGGTGCAATTCTATCCGAAATAAATCAATCAGCGATTGTGCTTCTGTGCGCTTGCGATAGCTTGACATCACAAAGGGCAGATAGATAGAGCGCCAGGTTGACCATCTGCCGCTTAGTCAAACTACGGGATATCTCGGGATCGTTGGAACAGGTCTCCATGATGCCATTCGTCATCGAGTATACCTGACCGGAACCGTCATCCACTTCTTCAGGCAGGCCCTTGAAAGCGGCGATCCGCAAACCCTGTTTGGCGCCCCTCTCGCTCAAGTCGCGCAAGCGGGTCTTGACTTCCGCCGGAAGGGACAGGGCATAATCAAGAGAACTGTCATTGTAACGTATGAAAGCCATCGTCTCCACGCCATTCCTGCGCTCTTGAACTGCTGAGACATAATCCAAATCTTCCAAAAGTATGCCCCTCTTTTCGCCGACATAGATGCCGTGCATCATTTCCACCACAGAAGAAAGCCCGTCCTCTATCGCCTCTCCTATAAGCGGAGAATCGACGTAATCCCGGACCCATCCGACAGTATGATTATCATCGCACATAAGGACACCACGTTTAGGCTGCATTAAAGCATTATGAACAATCTTCGGGCGTACGCGCCAATACATCCGACCCGAAGAATCATCAGGGGCTACCATAACAAGAATATTATCGTCGGCCTTATAAATCTTCCCTTTTTAACCACTTAATAATGACTACACTTATCTTTAAAGGATTAGGACGATATTATTCCATGCCCAACGGAAAGATGCCCCTCCAGGGGCCGGTCGGCTCGCCCGCGCTATACCAAGAGCAACCACGAGGAGAAAAACTACCCATCACCGCTTTTCTCATCTCATTTGCGATTGTCATCATAATCACACTGGTCGTTTTTGCCGTTTGGCCCCGCTCGACGGACTGCGGCACGGACAGGGCGTGTTTCCTAGAGGAAGCCAACAAGTGCGACAAGGCGACGATGGAAGAGCCGCTAGAGCCAGGGACAACAATCAGCTATTCAACCGACGGCTGCGTGCTAGTCACGACGATCCTAGTGGAGAGCGACCAGCCATCCGAAACCATCGACTACATCGGAAACAAGGCCATGGAATGCGGCTACACAAGAGGAAGCCTTGACGATTCCGTGTTCGACTTCCCACCGGCTTCGCTCGAGGACTGTGAAGGCGAACTGAAGGACATCATATTGTCGGTGCAGGCGGCCACCATACTGGCAGAAGCGAGCTAGACGTAATCCTTGGAATTCTCGGGTTTGACTTCGAAAACAGGCTTGCCATCCCGAAACAAAGGTATTGATTTCACTGTCCAGATCAAGTTGACAGCGTCGAGAATCCCGTAATGCGCGTCGCAGTCTTTCTTCGGGTGCGCTACGGCGTGTGGCGTGAGGACCTTTGGCTCTGCGACACATCCTGGTGCGAGAATGTAGGACGCATCGGGCTCCATCTCGACGGGCTTGCTGACATCCAATTGCTTCACTTCTCCCCGATAACGCATCCATCCCCTCGGGCGGTGGCCGTGACCGACGAACATAGCGTGGTATTCCTGTTCAGCCATTCCTTCCAGGACATAACGCGCCTGTTCGATGTTGGTTATGCCGTTCGAGCGCTCGAAGGGCTTGCGCCCGACATGAATCTTGAACATAGGATTGTCGTGCCAGCAGCCATAGCGGCGGCCCCGGATGATGACACTGAAAGAAGGGCGAAGCTTGGAGAGATATTTCTTCTCAGCATCAGAAAATGAAGGGTCGCTCCAGTACGACCTGTCGTGGTTGCCAGCGGCAGTCTGGATCGAATGCGAATCAAGCATCTTGATAACTTTATCCAATGCCTGGCCGCCGCAGCCTATGTCGCCGAGGCAAGCTATGGCAGTTATCCCTGATTCGCGGAAACGCGCAAGGACCATCTCAAGAGGTTCCTCGTAGCCGTGAATGTCGGCGATAATGCCTAGCTTATCCACCTGCAGTCCTGGAGCCGTATGGCGCTGGTTGATTGACAAAGGCGACATACTCGGGCTATACTATTGACCTTTATAAACCTATCTATTTTTAACTACTTATTAATGACTACAATTTATTGATAATGTTGCTGAACGAAACCTTAAAATAGTATATCTCAGATAAACTAATTATGGCAAGCCCGAGCAAAGAAGAGAACGTACTCAGGGCGATACTGGAAAACAGCCCGCTGAAAGAATGGCACTTCGAGAACCTGGTGAAAGAAGCGAGAGTCACGCGTGCGGCCGCCAACAAATGGCTACGGAAATACTCATCTGAAGGGCTGCTGAAACGCGTCAAAAAGAGAGGCAGGTTCCCGCACCACACTGCCGGGCCCGACAACCACGCATACAAGACCCTGAAAAGGATATACGGCCTGAGAAAACTACAGGAAACAGGACTGATGAGCGGACTGCTTTCCAACGACAAAGCCAAAACGATAATACTCTTCGGCAGCTTCGCGAAAGGAGACTGGTACAAGGACTCCGACATAGATATCTTCGTCCTCGGAGAACTTACGGATTTCGACAAAAAGACATATGAATTCAGGCTGAACAGGAACATAGAGCTGCACGAGTTCCGAGACAGGAAAGACATATTGAAGGTCGGAACAGGCCTGATAAAGAACGTCATAAACGGATACGTACTCAAAGGAAGAGTAGAAGATATCATAGAGGTCGCATGAAGAACAAAATAGACGATCTTGAAAGAACCCACGAGTTCTGCCTGCGCACGGGCAGCATAAAAGAGAAATCACCCGACAGGGAACTGATCAAGTCCATGCGCCTAGTGGCGGAAAGAGGCCTTGAATTCATAAACAACAGAATAAGAGACATACCGAAAGACAGCCCAGACTGGACGTTCGTTTTCCGGGAACATTATGAGTCCCTACGAGGACTCATCGAAGCGTTCCTCCTGTTCGACGGAATAGCTGCCGAGAACCACCAATGCAAGAACGCCTACATCTGCACCAAACACCCGGAACTGGACCTCAACTGGGAATTCCTCGAAACGATACGCCTAAAGCGAAATGCAATAAACTACCGAGGACAACTGCTCAAATATAACGATTGGAAAGACCTAAAACTTAATTTCGAGCTGCACATCAGCGCGTTAAGTAAAGCGCTGGACACAAAACTGAAAGAATGAGGGAAAATGTACGACGCAATCGCATCAGCATACAATGAATTGCACGGCGACGAGCAGCTGCGCAAGATAAGCCTGATTTCGAGTAGTCTGGAGATCCGCAACACCGACAAGGTGCTGGACGTCGGTTGCGGCACCGGACTGTCAGGCGGCTGGCTCAAGGGAAGAGTCGAGGAGATCACCGGCGTCGAGCCCAGCTCGGAACTGGCCAAGCAATGCCCTTACAAGACAGTGATCTCGAAAGGGGAATCCTTGCCATTCCCTGACAAAAGCTTCGACGTGGTGCTGTGCGTCAGCGCCCTGCACAACTTCGATGATTTCTTGAAAGGATTGGACGAGATCCGAAGAGTGATGATACGTTCCGCCGTGATAACCGTCCTCAAGAAAAGCGCGAAATGCGCCGAGATGGAGATGGCCATCAATGAGACGTTCTCGATTACGGACGACGAAGACGACCCTCTCGACAAGATATTTATCTGCGGACTCCGGTGACGCTTTGATGAAAGCATTGGTGAGCTGCCGAGGAAGGGTGACCTTGCTGGGCAGGAAAGAAGTAAGGGAGTTCGTGGTCAGGGCGGAGAGCCACGAGGCATCCACCAAGCCGCCATTCCAGATGGCAAGAATAGGCAAGGAAAGCCATCTTGCCGTGGAAGCGATAAAGGACGAAGGCACGTTCGTAATCAATCTTGATTCTTCCAAAGCGCCTTCATTGCTGGACCCCTGGGAAACGCTCGAGAAGGCAGAGGCGGAACACGCGCACTGCCCTCGCATCAACGGCGCGCGATGGATAGAGTGCGAATTGGCAGACGTCTTCGAGGTTGGCGACTCATTCCTCGTTCTCGGCAGGGTGCTTCACAAGGGATAGCACTGGACACGCCCACCACATTTATTTAGTCACGACTCCTGACAGCACCATGGAACTCGACTGGACAAAGGAACGCGCCACACTCGACAAGGAACTGAACTCCTTGGACGGTTTCGTGATAGACTTCTGCGCGGCCCTAGACGCTGAAAACACCCGCTACGTGATTTGCTCCGGATATGTCGCGATATTGTTCGGCAGAAATCGGTCATCGGAAGACGTCGGCATGTTCATCGAGAGACTCGAACCAGAACGGTTCGGAGAGCTGTGGAACACACTCTCAAAAGTATTCGAATGCATAAACGCCTCGAATCCAAAGGAAGCGCTGGAGACCTTGAATGAAGGCATCGCGCTGCGCTTCGCGCGCAATGGAGAAGTCATCCCGAACATGGAAGTGAAATTCCCAAAGAACGCGCTGGACGAATGGACCATACACGAGCGAAGAGAAGTGCTCCTTAACAATAACAGGATATTCATATCCCCACCCGAGATGCAGATAGCGTTCAAGCTCAGCCTGGGAAGCGAAAAAGACATCGAGGACGCCAGATACCTACACGGGCTGCTAGGCCAATTCATGGATTCGGAGATTTTCGGCAAAATGTGCCGAAAACTTAATGTAGAAATGGAGCGTGAACGCTACCTATGAGACCTCTCCCTGACGTCGACCTGGAACAGCTCAAGAAAGACAAGGAAGATAACTTTCGCCAACGCCTGAAATGGATAGACTTCTACGTGGCCTGGGTCAAGAAGACCCCTAACAAAGTCTGGAGCAAACAACAGAAGAAGATCATTGGTTGACTTTTCTCGATAACAACCATATTCCCAAAACCAGCATCGGGACGCATAGGAGCTGCCCCATCGTGAACGGTCCGATCAACACTTCCGGCTCCCTAACATATTCTATCGCGAACCTGGCCACGGCGTACAGTATGAGCCAGACGCCGAACAGGAAGCCTCTTTTCCTGTCTTTTCCAGCGAGGAAGAATACGAAAGAGCCGATCACGACGTTGTAGAACGCCTCATAAAGCATCGAAGGATGCCTCGGCAACATCCCTCCCGCAGGGAATATCATCGCCCAGGCGACATCGGTGACTTTACCGTAAAGTTCGCCGTTGATGAAATTTCCTATCCTGCCGAAAGCCTGCGCGAAAGCCAAAGGAGGAGTTATGGTGTCCGCCAGCAAGAGGAAAGAAAGCTTGTGCTTTTTGCAGAACAGGAACAAGCCAATGGCGAGTCCTATCAACCCGCCGTGGAAGCTCAAGCCACCCTTCCAGAACATCATCATCTCCAGCGGGTTTTCTAAGTAATAACCCGGCCTGTAGAATATTATCTCGCCCAGACGGGCGCCTATCACCAAACCGAAAGTGCCCCAGAGCAAAAGGTCGTCGACCTGCGCGTGGGTGACGGGCAGCTTCCCCTGGGAAGAGCGTCTCCTAATCCACCACCAGGTGAACAAGAAGGCAAGCACGTACATCACGCCGTACCAATGGATAGACAACGGGCCGATATTCACCAGGACAGGGTCGAGGTTATGCGTCCAGACCATTCGACACCTCCACCACATACGCCCTTGTCCAGGCCAGCAAGGGCAGGAGCAACAACGCGCCTATGGTCAACGCCAAAGTGCTGTTAAGAAAAGAAAGGCCCACTATGGCGAAGTTGGCCGCGATTCCTACAACCAAGATAACCAAGGTCGCGGGGATCGTAACACGCCAGGCCTTGAACGGCGCAAGCCATCCTGCCTTCATCGTTCCAAAGCACCAAACAGCGATCCAAGCTATGAGAACAGTGGCTGCCGTGAACAACCAATCTGAAGAACCATTCGAGACCGCGTCACGCATTGATACCAACAAACCGATGAGGCTCAATGCTCCTATGATCACGGCGAACGGAATGGTGATTTTGGCGAAATCCGCCATGAAATCCACGAGCTTGCCCTTCTTTCGCGCCAGCCACCACTGCGGCGATTGCAGGAGCACGAAAGTCAGGTAGGTCGCCAACCCAAGCAGGCAGACAAGCAGGACAATCTTGGAAACGTAAGGCAAGGACTGCTCAGTGAACAATCCCCCGAAAAAGCCAGCACCTTGAAAAGAAGCCTGGCTGGCATCCCTCGCAGAATTGGACGCTATCGCGCCTACGACAAGGATGTGCTTGACGATGGTGTCCTTAATCGGGAAAGTGATGAAGCCATATAGAATCAGGAACACCGCGTCCAGCGCTATGCTTATGAGGAATAGCCAAGGGTTATTCACCCAGAGCTTGACCGCATCAATCGCTGCCTTGAACACCTTCAAGCCGGCACCCCCAACGAGGTCGCCAAAGACGACGGGTCAGGCGCGGGAAAGATGAGTTCGATGAACAGCGACAATACCAAAACGAGAACGAATAGGCAGACGAGCAGGATCACGACATTCCGCGATCGCATTTCTATTCCTTTCTTGACGAAAGGCTGCGTTCCATATCGTCGACCTCGCGCAATATGTCAGCCGCGCCTGTACGAGTGTCTTCCTCGACGCTCGCCTTGCCACAGAATGGGCAGAGCGCAGGCGCAATCGAGCGCGAGAACTTGTAACGGCACGAATCGCAGCGCAACGGAATCTTCCCCATAGCCATATTCACGCACCTCGTGTTATTAAGCTTTTTGAACGCTAACCTACCAAGGCATCATTGAGCTGGGCCTGAAGGTCGGCGTCTTCAACCTCTTCAGGGGCGTCCTCGACAGGAGCCTCAACGACCTCAATAGGTATTTCCTGGGGCGCTATCTCGGGCGCTTCAGCCTCTACCACCTTGCCAGTCACGAGGTCCAGGTAGCTTCCTATAAGACCCAGGTCGCGCCAGATCAGGGTACCGTCCTTCTCTTCTGTACCTATATCCACCCAGGCACCCTTCAGGGCCACGTAAGGACCTGTGTCTCCCTGGATGAGCACTGTTGGAACAGCGGTGATGTTGTACTTCACGATGAGACCCTTGCCCGCATCAGAAGAGACATCCACCGTGGTGCCATCTTCGCCGATGCCGAAGCTTCCGGTCATTATATCCTTCAAAGTGGCCACTTCCATACAGTCATCGCAGGACTTGTCAGCCAGGAAAGTGGTCTTGACAATACCCGCGACCTTGTTGGTGGAGATGTTGACGTAGGGAGGAAGGACCTCGCGCAGGACGTAATTGCCGTCCTCTATGGTGCCGAGCTGCTCCCAGGCCTGCTGGATTATCGGATAGTCACCCGCTCCCTCGGAGAAGACGATGGTGGGAACCGCGTCGATATCGAACTCCTTGACCACCTTCTTTCCTTCCACGGAATCATATTCCAGTTCATTGACATCGCCGAAGGCGATGCCCATCGCGGTGAGCTGGTCGATTATCTGGGTGACGTTGCTGCACTGCGTGCACTTGGGCGCGGTAAGTATGGTCGCGTCAACGATACCGCCTACGCGGTCGTTCTCTATATCATAGTAAGGCGGTGGGAGCTGGTCGACTATGATCGCGTCGCCCACGCGCGTTACAGTTGCCTCAGGAGGTATTGTCGAAAGGTCGCCGGTGAGAATCATCACTGGAACCCGCTTGATATCATACTTCTTTATGAGATCCTTGGCCTCGGCGGTGTTGGAACCGATGACCCTGGCGGAAGTGACCTTGAGTTCAGGAGACGCCTGGACAGAATCCACGATCTCCTGGATGTCAGTGCAGGTATCGCAGTCATCCGCGCTTATGCCGATGACCTGCATGCCATTGAGTTCAGCGGCAGGAACGCCCCTGAACAGGAGAATGATATTAATCAACGCTGATATTGCGAAAATCACTGCCAAAATTATAGCCACATTACGATATTTCATTCAACACCACCTTGGCTTGGCGGCCTGAAACGGCTTATTTAAGCTTTATGCAAGGGGAAAGGCAGTATCTAAACCTGAAAAAATAAGTAATTATAAGTTTGTGAAAAATCTATAATATCATCACAGAGAAAGATCTGCCGAAAATCCTCCAAGATAAACGGCGAAGATGAATTAAAG
>CAYSVV010000001.1:0-23849 GCA_964434695.1 uncultured Methanosarcinales archaeon | reverse complement strand
CGGGCGGCGGTGTAATCCAGTGGCGCATTGTCATAGATCGTGATGCGGTAATCCGACGGAGGGAATACCGTGGATACTGTGACAGTGCTCCACCCAAAAACAGGATAATACAGTTGTTGGTTATCGGTGTTGTTCAGCACCAGAATGAACGCGTTCAACTTATCAACTTCGATGCAGGTCTCGGCCTGTATGCCCCCGATGGCACACTCGAGCTCGGGAAGGTAGCCCGTCTTCTGCGCCAGGCCCAGAAGCTGCAACTGATTCATACGCTGTAATTCTTTCTGCACGCCTGCCTTCGCTATGGTGAAATAGAAATTGATTCCGAACACCATCAGGAATGCGAACACCACAAGCACGGCGAGCGACTCGAACATCTTTATCTGCGCCTTTTTCATCAGTATACCACCGCGCAGCTCTGCCTGAGCAGCCTTTCGTTTATCAGTCGCAGTGCCTCGGC
Source organism: uncultured Methanosarcinales archaeon (assembly GCA_964434695.1). Lineage (GTDB taxonomy): Archaea > Nanobdellota > Nanobdellia > Woesearchaeales > ARS49 > CAYSVV01. The sequence continues at coordinate 23,392 of CAYSVV010000001.1, read as the reverse complement.
CGAATTCAGCAAATCAGAATTGTATTTGGAGACCAGCGCGCCACCAATTATGTCCCTTGACGCTTGTTCTATCACGCAGAACGGCGCATTGTTGTTCTCGCAGATGTCAGTCCTGGAACCACAGCCAGTCCCGCCGCAGAGCGCCTGCAGATAGAACACCTGGCAGCGCTCGGGCTGCGACACCATAAGTTCGGCGGTCCTGATATGGGACACGAGCGTGACGCCAAGCAGGCGCGTGAACGCCGTCTTGACATTGCAGTTATACATCGACGAGCTTCCCGAGAATATGGCGCCATACATCAGTTCGTTGCCCACAAAGCCGGATTGCACGCGCTTGAACGTCTTGCCTTCGCGCTCTATGAAATAAATGCTTCCTCCGGAACCGATCTCGACCCCGCGAACGTCAACGCCGCGGAATTTGCCGTTGGCAAGCGCGTTCATGGTGTTCACCTGGCCCGCACCGGAATTCATGAACACGAATACCGCGCTGTCATAGTTCTCGTTGGTGGCCGCAGTGGTCGATGAAATCACCTCGTGGCTGACCTCCAAAGGCCATACGGACTTCAGCCTGCCTTCGACGGCGGCCACCTCATCGGTGATGAAGAAGAACTTGGTGTTGTCGTTCGCTATGTACAACATGTTCGAGGCACGGTAGGGCATCTTCCAGTCAGCCACCCAGAGGAAAGCCTCCTCGCCATCCACGTCAGGTGGGGCGAATATCGCCCGTTCCTCATAGGGGAGACTTTGCCGCCCGAAATGCATGAAACAACCGCAATCATCATCGCAGCTGAAATGCAGACCAAGGCTCGACAGAGGTATCGGCTGGACAGTGTCGCGGGATTGCAACGCGACTTTGGTGAGCGCGTCGAAATCATTCATCAGCCGCACGGCCGCCTTGTCCTCGGCAATCTGCCTTTGGGTGGTGGCGACCTTGAAGAAAAGGCCGAGTATAACGCCTCCTGCTATCAATATGAATATCCAGCTGAACTGGACATCGACCTGGCCCTTACGCCTCATTCGAACTCCGTCACCAGCACCTGGTTCCCGAGACCCTCAAGATAAAGCACTATCGTGCCCTGGTCTATCGGCATGCAGAACCAACGTTCGGTCGCGGCGCGCTGTTTTGGTTTATCTGAAGCGACTATATTCGGGATGTTTATCGTTATCGGAGGAGTCGGCATCAGGAAAACATTCTGGCTGCCGCCTGGCTCGTAGGTATCATAGATCAGGGGATATTCTTTCTTCAAAGTCTTCAGCTCGGTATCCGGCAGTTTCCTGCCGGTCACGAAACATATGGTCTTGTATTTCGACGGTATTCCGTTTATCTCGAGCTTCTTGGTGGTGCCATAATTCAACTGCACCGCCTTTACCTCATTCTCAAGATCCTTGACGACTTTTATCAGAGATACACGGTCGCTTTCCTCGCGCAGGTCACGTAGCCAACGATAACCGAAAGTCAATATCATGACGAAAACCATCGCTGCAAGTATCAGCACGAACGCCTGGCTGATGATCTGGCCCTTCCTACGTTTCATTTCTTGCCTCCGAACTTCTCGAGCTCCTTCTCCAGCTTGTCCTTGTTTTTCTTGTACCAGGCGGCGGTTATCTTGAGCTTTCGGAAGAGCTTTTCGGTTTCCTCATCAGTGAGCTTGCCCAGCTTCAGCAGCTTGAGCAACCTCAGCATCTCCCTGCGCTCGGCAGGACTGAACTTCGCGAAAGCCACTTTGCTCAGGCTCTCGAGCACGGCGGATGTGTCTTTGCCCTCCGCGACCTCACCTAGGCGCGAAAGCGATTCGGAACGGGATTCCGGAGCCGGCGCGCTTTCCTCGATCCTCTTCAGGCGCTCGAACTCATGAGTAGGTTTCATGGGTTTCTCGTTTGGAAGATCGGTTGGCTTGATTTCTTTCTTCTCGTGCTTTCCTATGCCCTCGAGCTGACTGAACTCCTTGCCCTTGCCCAATTCCTCGACGGAAACGAACTCATTGGAAGGTTCCTCCTTCTTGTCTGGCTTCTTCGCCATCGCACGTTGGCGCGCGACCCGGGCCCGCGCCGCGGTGAGAAGTTCCTCGACAGATGGACCCTTCTTCTTCGCGAAAATCTTCTCGAACACATCAGGATGATTCTGGTAATAGCCATAACCATAGTAGCCACCCACGGCCAGCAGGGCGATCAGGAACAGCATGAACAGCCAGAACAACCAGCTGGACTTGGGATGGCTGTCAGGGTCGTTGGGGTCTGTGTCGTTCTCTATCTCATCATTGTCATTCCAACCATCACCATCCGTGTCTTTGCGGGTCGGGTCGGTGTTGAAATCGTATTCCCTTGAATTGGTGAGTCCGTCATTGTCAGGGTCGGCATCGGCTGCGGCATCGCCGTCGCAGAGAATATTGTCTCCTTCGACGAAACCATACCTTATGCGCCAGTCATCGGTTATTCCGTCATCGCAGGTGCTGCGTTCGCCTATGCTGCATCCGTGTTCGTCGACTTCCGCGCCTTGCGGTGTCGAGAGGCAGCGATCTTTGCTGTCCGGCACCCCGTCATTGTCCCGGTCGGACGGACTTCCACAGGCAGTATCGCCCGGAGAACAGGTGCGGCACATTCCCATGCCGCAGATCAATGGATTGTAACAGTCGTCCTGGGTTATGCATTGTTTGCCCTCGCCGCATTTCGCGGCACAGGCGCCTCCGCAGTCGACATCCGCTTCAGAACCGTCGTGCACGCCGTTCGAACAGCTGTCCACCGGACTGCAGACGTGGTTGAAACAGTTTCCACTCGCGCAATCGGATCCCTTGAAGCAGGCCCGGCCATTCTCGCATTTGTCGCAGGAACCGCCGCAATCAACATCGGTCTCATAACCGGGCGCTATCTTGCCGTCCGAACAGCTCGGCGCAGCGCATATCCCGTCAGTGCATAGCGCGCTCAGGCAATCTGAATCTATCAGGCACACACTTTCCTCATTGCAGGGCGGGCACTCGCCGCCGCAGTCAACATCGGTCTCTCGCTCATCTAGGACGCTGTTGCCGCAATGCAACGGCTTGGCACCGGTGTCGATGGTGACTCCATCGCTCTCCATTGGTTCGCCCAGCAAGCCAGCCAAGTTCCTGGGTTTTACCTTGAGCACATAGATCATTCCATCCACCAACGCAAGAGGCTGGCCATCCTGGTCGACGTTCAACCAGAACGGATGAGCTGGCGGAGGTAGTATCCTGCAGCCGGGACCAAGAGATATCTCATCGCCGCAATCTATGACTACCTGGCCTCCTTCGCGCTGCTCCGTCAAAGTATAGTAGTACGCCGTGACTCCGCTCTCGTCATCCCTGCCGACCCAGTCAGCAAGAAGCATCGTGGTCATGTAGCTATGGGCACGATCGTCCGGCATGTTGCTGTCATCGCTCACCAAAGTCATCTCCGGAGGCGAGGTGTCGACAATGAAAGAGACGGATATGGACGCTTCCTGCGCGGGCTGTCCCTCGACAACAGGCAGGCGGCAAAGCACGGTCACTGAATGCGGTCCGGAGGAAAGCCCGGGCATGTTCGTCCTGTGCACCAAGCGGGGGCCGCCCTGATCGCTGAGGAAAAGCTGCTGGTCCTCGCCAGCATAACAGGTGGCTTCCTTGTTGGTGTCGACACCGATCACGACATCGGATGTGCTGAATGCCAGCGAGGTCTTGCTTGTGATGCGCAGGCCAAGACCGAAATCAACATTGACGTCCACAATCTTGAAAACCGGACCGAGCATGGCCTCATTCCAGCAGGCTATGCCGAACATCTGTTTCTTCGTGGTGTTCGCCACTTCATCGCTTATGTTCACCTCGACGCTCTTGGTGATTGTCGCCGAGATGTTGAAGCTCGGGAACTCTGACTTGAACAATGAAGCCTGGCTATCGCTCTCGATTTCTTTGGCGTCGACAAGATCGCGGTATTTGCAGATGACCGGCTCGTTGGCCTGCACGCTCAACGTGCTCTTGAGTGGATATTGGGTCACGGGATTGGGATTGGCCTGGGCGCCGGTAAGCACCGGAGGAGTCGTGTCCACGCGCAGCGTGAATGAGTTGTTGCCGAATTTGCCTTCCTTGTCACGGCAAGTGACGTAGAGCGGTGCTGTTCCGCCATCGACCTTGATCTTGTCGAATGACTTTATAGTGTGCCTCAAGCCACCGGTAATCTGCGGCTTGAGAAGATTGTCGAAGGTTCCTGTTATCGGAGTGTGGCTGTAGCGGCAGTCACAGTTCTCGCTCGTCTGCAGAATAACATCGAAAGTCAGCGCGGGCGCGACACCGAACCGTGGATTATAGAGGCCGACCACTGGCGGGCCAATCGCGCTGTAGAACTCGCTCTCTTCCTCGGCGATGTTGCCCGCCAGGTCCTGCGCCGTGACAGATATTATTTTGCGACCGCTCATCAGCGGGAAAGGAACGGAGACAGTATGTGACAGGACTGGCTTCGGCAACGAGGGAGATATGTCGGTCTCCCTTGGACTGAAGAAGAACCCTGTCAACACTTCCTCAATCAGCACCAGCCGGGTGAGGAACGCAACCTCGTTGAAAGAAACAGTCACATTCGCCATCTGCTGGGCGAGAACGGTGCCCTTGCCCGGCACGAAAGACACCTCTGGTTTGACCGTATCAACGACAATCGGGGCCTTGCCTCCAGGCGGTATCATCCTTGTTCCAGCGGCGTCGGCGGCATCGAACACCAGCAGGTAATTGCCATCCGACAGCGGAGACTCGGGACGGAAAGTGAAGAACGTCGAATAGCCTTGGGATGGGGCGACGGTTGTCGAGACAGGCGCTTCGGCCGTCCCCAGGCGCAGGGCAACAAGCTGGCCTGGCTCGTCCAGGGAAGCCGATACTGTGAGCGGTTCTGATTCAGGATTGTCCTTGCCTGCGCGGGTGTAGAACGTACCATCATAGAGCGTGCCAGGAGTCACGTTGATCCTGTTCACCTTAGGGCCTTGGCAGTTGGTGCACATCGAAATGCCGAGCTTCTTGACGACCTCGAGGTTGTGCGCAGGATCCTCAGTGTAATAGTAGAGGTCGTAGTTTCCGCTGTTCAACGTCATAAGATCCAGGCCACCTGCCCTTACCTTACCATCGTTGACGCAGATAACTGGCGATTGTGTCTTGACCCAGGCATCGCGCTTCCTGGAATCGGCGCAGGGATTGTAGGTAGAGTTCGCGATTGGCGCGGCGCAGAGCCAAGTGTAATAGCCAGGGAATGTCGCGGTCGCGTTGCAATCGAAATCATCACGGAGTTGCTGGTCGGTGGACAGCTGATCGGTCGGCAGATCAGGAGCGACCTTGTCCGCGATTTTTATGAGCAGGTAATCTGTTGCGCCTGACTTGCTTATGGCAGTCATGAAAGTGACGGGTGGGAAATAGTCGCGCTCGCAGGCCTCGCCCTCTATTCCAGGCGCGCAGTCGGCCAGGCGACCGCCATTGTCGCGCGCATCGGCGTTCTTCCTGCAACGAGCGCCGCTCTGCAGTTCTATCCCGAACCACTGACAGACTGGGATGGAACAAGGATTGACGCTCTTGGTGGTTATCTTGTTGTCAGGACCCAAGGTGATGCCACCAGCAGGACTTCCGCATTGCGCCTGGTCAAAGAAAGTACAGGTGGCTCCTGAGCAGTCACGCGAAGAAGGCGTGCCGTTCACTTCTCCGACGAAGCATTGCGCGGCTTCATTGCTGAGCGCGGTGGCGACTTCTTTCACACAGGCATTGTATATCACGTTATGACTCTGGTTGTTCTCGGCGCTGATGCTTCCTGAAGTCCCGCACCAATCACAGTTGCTATAGCGCTTGTCCTTGCAGACGCCGACGCCCAATGATTCTAGTCCTGCGACGACCGTCCATTCACAGGAACCAGAGCCGCAGGGATCGCGCGCGCAGGTGTCCTTGTTCTTGTAATCGTAGCATACCATGCTCGGGTCGCAGCGATAACACCATTCGGCGCTCGCTATGCCCTTGTCGAAGAAACAATAGGTGGGATTGCCGTCGCGCGTCTCGCACATCTCAGGAGTGAGTCGAAGGCCGAAAAGGCCTGATGCCGTGATCTCGCATTCCTTTGGTATGACGCAGGCGCCGGGCTTGCCCAACTGCTGCAGGCATTGGGTTCCTTCCTGACATTTCTTTGAGAGAGTCAAAACATTTGTGGGCCCGCAGGAAACCACGGCATCGAGTTTCTTCGCGAAAGCGTAGTTGACCGTCGTGTCGAAATCGTTCTTGAACGCGGCCGGCTCTACACCAGCATAGCCGTATTTCTCAAGGTAATTCCTGATCCCGGGAAGGGAGAAATGCGAATCCCCGAGGCAGAACGGGTCGTTGGTGGGCACGCCCATGCATTCGAGGTCACCGAGCGAACCCGAGCCAGTGACCGCCAACGCCTTGACGCCGGCAGGATAGTGGGCTATGACACGGTAAGTATACACTTTGTTCCAGAGCAACGGCTTCTCGCCCTGATCCTTATCCTGGAAGAACAATGGATTGTCACTGACGCCCAACGGCCTGAAATCGGTCTCGCGGCATTCGGTGGTGGAACCATCGCACCTCCAAACTTCGGCGAACTGAGGGGCGCAATTGGGATCCTCGATGTCCCAGGCGATGCGCATTATGTCCTTGCCTTTCTCGCCGTAGACACGCACGTTCTTGACAGGAGGAGAGAATCCCGGAGCGCCACAGGTGGGCACGGTGGATATTGCGGAACTGCAAATCTCCTCGCAGGAAAGCTGGTTTATCACCTGCTCTCCTGTAGGGATGACGAAATCAGCGAAATCGTTCCAGCATTCAAAGGATTGCAAATAGGTGGCTGCCTGGGCCGCGCCCAAATCAGCGTTGCAACAGCAACCGTTCTCCTGGGCAAGAGCCACGTTCACCGACACCAGAAGAATGAGCAACAGGAGTAGTTTTCTCATTGGGTCTCACCTGCTATCTCGGCTGACGCGCCCTCTTTCCTCACGACAGGCAATGTCAGGTCCTGCCAATCAGTCATGCCGCCCTCGCCTTTTGCCTCGAAGCGGATGGTGAGATATTTCAGTTCAAGACTGCTGGGCACGACATAGGTGTCGCCGTCCGCGAGCTCGATGCCACCCACGATTATGTGCAAAGCATCGATGTCGTCGTCAGGATCAAGTATGGCTGCCTGGCCATCTGAACTGATGTCATCCGCCAAAGGAAGGTAAGTGGTCCTGCCATTGCAGACGCTGGCATTCAACAATGCCCTTCCGCCGACTCTGGTCACGGTGGCGCCTGGGCAGAACTTGAACTCCTCGGGATTACGAATCAGCAACAAGGCCGGCGCTCTGTCCTTCACCATTGTCCTGAACTCGAACGGCCTGCCTTCGATCTTGCCTATCGTATCCCGGAATATTATCATGTCATCGTTGCCCAACACGCTCTTCTCGCGCGCGACCACGATGCCGTATGAATTGTAACCGTCAGGTTGGAATCTCGCATCCGTCCCTTCCTTACCTATCACTTCCTTCACCACACCATACAACCGACGCATCCTTACAGCAGTAGGAAGCACGAACGGCCCGACTGTCGCGGACGCAGTACCCTGGTCAGCCTTGACATTGATGGAGCTGTTAAGTATGAAAGTCGTGTCTTCCACGTCGAGATGCACGTCCACCACCAGGTCATCCCAGCTAAGCACGAGATTGCGGCTTGCCAGGTCGTTGACCTCGAGGCAATTGCGCACTCCTGAAACTATCGCGCTCGCAAGTTGCGCCTCGATGCTAGGCACGGAATCCGCCCGCTGGCCGCTGCTATTGAGCGGCGGAAGCCTATCTATTCCAAAGAAACCGCGCCATTCCATGCGCTGGCCTGAAGCGGAAGTTATCAACGGGAAACCCTCATAGGGATAGTACGGAGGATCGGACTGCAGGAAACCGCCAACGCTCCCCTGAGGCGCGACTAGACCATAGGCGACGGAATAACCTTCATAGTTCGCGACGAGAATTCCTTCCTGGCGGAGACCGTCTGAAGAAAGCCCGCCCTGGCTCGCATATAGAATTCCTCCTTGCTTGCCTAAGGTGTCCAATGAATCCATGGCCGCGCCACGCAGGCACTGGTTCACGTATTGGTTCACTATGTCTATCGTGTCCCTGCCGAAACCTGCCGCGACTATGGCTTTCTGGCCTTGAGATGCTTCATTAGAACTGAACATGAACCAGGCAAGAGACGCAAGCGTAAGAAGGACTATACCCACGATTATCATCATCGAGAGTTGACCCTGCCTCATCCTCTTATGATGAGGGAAAAATCCATTGTCCCACCATCACCTCTTTCACGTCGGATAAAGAGCTCTTGCCTTTTTAAACTTTGGCAGTAATTAGCTTATAAATCGACATTTGGCGCCAATCAAGGCCTTAACTTGGCGGTCAGGTCACGCCAGGCATCCACCAATGGAGATTGCTGGCCTGCGATGCGCTGTTGGGCAATGACTACCTCGGAACCCGAAGTAGTACTATCCTGAGCACATAACGCCCCGGCATCCCTTGCCTCTATGAACTTGCAGACGTCGAATGAAGGACCCTGGTAGCTCACGCCGACGAAGTCGTGCCTGTCTGTCGAAGCTGCAGAGCGGCCGGGCTTCAATGAAACCCCGCGCTCGACAACACCGAACAAATAACGGTCGCCGTTCCGGGCAGCATAGAGCACGTCGAAATTGTTGCGCTGGCCGAAGAAACGATAACCACCCTTGGTGGTGGCATCGGATCCTATGTCCGACACCTTCGTGATTATCCTGCCCTTTCGTTCAGACATGGCCTTTGACAATACATCGGTCGCGCCGAAACTAATCGATTGCGAGTCTGGCACGAAAATGACAAGCTGGTTAGGCCGGTTGTAGTACAACCCAGGAGAGTCACATTCACCCCAATTCAAATCCACGACGTTCCTGCACGAGTCTTTAGAGACATTGCCTATCACCTTTGCGAAGGACGGTTCAGCCTCGAAATCAGAATTCAATGAAGTGCCAAGCACTGAAATGTCCTTGACGCGCAGCAGGCAGAAGTTGTTGTAGCAGGACGCTTCCTTGTCGCCGTTTCTTCCTGCAGGACAGACACCGGGCTTGCCAATGATGCCCTGCTGGCCGAGAACGGACGGATCGTTGAACATCTTCGCCGGCTCGTCGCAGTAAAGCGTGAAAGGCTCGCCTGCAAGGCTGCCCTGCTCGACAAGACTCAACATGGTGAGCGCAAGGAGTTTGGTACGCGTTGTCCAGTTGCCATTGTCGTCGCAATAGTGATCCTCGATATACTGCCCGGCACGTATGCAAGCGGGCTCGAAACCCTTGTCATAATACGCTATAACATTGTCGTTGTTCTGGATGTTGCGATCATCATTGGTCGCCTTGACCAGACAGCGCGGATAGGACGGTATGAGTTGCGCAGGGCTCACTGGCAACTGCACACCTATATCGCCTATGAGACCTCCTTTCGGTGCCTCGACGGGAGGAGGAGTGGGCGGTTCAAGCTCAGGCGGGCATTCCTTAACGATCTTCTCAGGCACGCAACCATCGTGGAGTATCTTCAAATCATCCGGCGCAAGAGCGCGGCTCCATATGGTCACGTCATCGAGCCAACCAGCGAACGGCTTGAAAACACGGTTGCGGAGATTGAACCAGTCGCCGATCAAAATCGGGTATTTGGAACGGGCTATATTGGGAACGCCCATTGTCTGGTTATGGACAATCACTCCGTCGACATAATGCTCGACGCGGCCATTGTTGAAAACCACGCCCAGCTGGTACCAGGTGTTCAGCGCCAGGCTGTGCGCATAGGATGAAGTCGCCTCTTTCTTGTTCGAGCCCTCATAGGAGAAGTATATCTTGCCGCCATACTCTCGCCAGAGTATGCTGTTCAACCGTAACCCGGAATAATACCACGATGACACGAACGGATTGCTATAGATCGAGCTAGTGCCATACTTGTCAAGCTTCACCCAGGCAGTCAGAGATAGCGCTGCCGTGGAAGCGAACGGGAAATTGTCACGCATGACTATCCTATCGTTGCTGCCGTCGAAATGATAGGCGCCATCGGCAGATGGGCTGCCTTTCGAGTTCCATGCCGCGCCTGAAACCGTGCCGAGGTTTGCTGATTTGGAGGAGTCGCGCGTCGACGTCGCCTCGTTGCCGGAATTTGACTCAAAGCGCATGTCCAGCACTGCATCCTGCTTTATCGAGTCAGGAGTCTTGGCACAGGGAATCAGTACCGTGGTGGGAACACAGCTATCGTTTTTCGGGGGCGGGGGCGGAGGTGGAGGCGGCGGAGGACGAGTCACGTTCTCCGGACGGGATGCGCCGCCTTTGGGCGCGAACACATCATACTCCGGACAGAAGCCCAACTGCGAATTGTCCCAGGTGGCCTTGGCAGGCATCTGCCTCCATTCACCACCTATGCAACGGTAGCTGTTCTCTGGCTTCGGCAGGTTGACCGTGCCGTCGTAATGGGACTTGTTGATCTGCTCAAAGACAAAGCCAGTTCCGTTCCAGCACATGTCATCCCCGCAGCAAGTAATGTCGCGATAGCCAGTGATGTTCGGCGCCAGGCGCCATATCTCGGGGGATCTGCAAAGCCAGCGGTTGTTGGTGTCAGATGAATCCTGAACCCATTCGCCCCAGGGAGAGCACCAGTAATTGTAACCCGATGTGCCGGGATACTTTGTGAGCACTGCGCAATTCGGATCGTTGAGGAGAATGCCTGATTCAACGGTTGGAGGCGTATACGTCCTGGATTCTGCCTTTAGACGCACGAGATTGGGAGAAGTGCCATCCCGATTGGAAAGGAAACTGACGCGCACTATCGCGCGATTACCATCCAGTTCAATCATCCCGCCGTTCTGCACCCCGACGAACTGTTCGTCCTGCGGAGCGCGCACTTCCACATAGGTGGAACCATCCTTGTCGTTGGTGACGTCCCAGGTGAAGGACCATTCAGTCTTCGGCGATGGAGTCTCATCCCTCAGATAGGCGACCCAGACTCCTTCAACAACTCCAGGAATACGCGCCATCCCGGCGAAGTCGCGGTTCATCATGGTGCCACCGGAATTCTCATCTATCCTTCCCATCACGCTGCAAGTGGTCCGATTGACTTTCATCGCGGCACCATTGTTGGAAACCACCCATATGGAACCATCACTACCTTGACTGACGAAATAAGGATTTGGAGTTGCCGGAATGGAACACGTCCACTTTGATGATGCGACATCATATTTGGTAAGCACATTGGCATCCCAACCTACAGGAACCCAAAGGTTTCCATCCCAGTCCTCGGTTAGAGCCCAGCTGCCGGATCCTGTCGGGTGGCCGATATGAGTGGTCTTTCCACTATCCGGGTCGAAGGTGAAAAGTCCGTAAGGAGCAGGACCGTCCTGCGTGCTGTAAAGCCAGATCTTGCCGCCTGCGGCGGCGATTCCTGTCATCGCGGGCTTGCCCCATATGTCCTCGCCCGGGAAAAGAGGATATATCCCGATTAGCTTGTCGTCATTAGTGTTGATTTTGGCAAGAGTCCTGTGATAGCAATTGTCAACCCATAGGAATCCTTGCTTGTCGATGACAAGGTCGAAAGGCCCGCCTGCCTGCAGTATATTATCAGGAGCATTGCCCGGGCTGTCACCAGTCTTGATGTGCGCAATGATCTCGCCTGTGTCGGGATCTATCTTGATCACCTCGCGCTTGCAGAAAAGACCGGCCCAGACATAGCCGTTGTCATCGAACACTATACCACGGACGCTGCCGCCGGAACCAAGACCGGTCTCCAGTGCGCATTCGTCATCGCCGGTATCGACATAGAGCAGAACGCATTCATCTGTGCCGGCCAAATCCGGACCAGTGGGCGCGCCTCCGACAACCTCATCATCGGATATCTTTCCGTCGCCATTCGCATCATAGCTCGTGTCGATGACTCCGTTCCTATTCCTGTCAACACAGAAGTTTGTGCTGCTCGCGATCTTGACTATGGAACCGTCCTCATGAGAGCCGACCCAAACGTTGAGCTTGCTATCCACCGATACCTGGCCAGGCTTGGGCGGAAGACGGTACTCCGCGACCGGCGCAAGATAGCGCGAATCATACTTGACGACAGAAGACGTCCCGAAACCTGAAATGTAGACATAATGATGTGTGCTCGTGGGAATCCTTGAAATCTCAAGATAACCCTTGTCAGCCACCATGTTATAGAAAGTGCCCTGCTCGAAGTCCTGCCTTTCATTAAAGTCCCAGGCGGCAGCATAGGCACCTGTCGAGAGCATCAAGACAATCAACAACGCAGGGATTATCCTCATGGGGCCTCCATGATCTCACGTATGAAATCCGCACGAGGATATGATGTCGGTCCGTACAACGTCTTCGGGTTCAGGCAGAGTTCGCGCGCGGTGTAATCCGTTATGACCTGGCAGGAATCCTTGTCCTGCGAACCTTTCTTCCAGTTGCGCGCAACTTTGGCGAGAACCACGGCATCGGCGCAGTCTTCCTCGAAAGGGATGGTGGTGTCGCACGCGCTTTCGCCTTTTAGCTCGAGTGAGACCGCGCTCCGGATCATGCATTCCTCTGCCAGCCAGTCTGGATGTGAGAAGCAGGATTCTGGATCATATCTCCAGGAATTTATCGCGTCCGCGCTCGAAAGAGTTGAAGTCGAGTTTATATCAGCGGTCGGCACTTCAGGCGCGTAGGAAGCGGTCGCGGTAATCGCTATTTCGGAAGCGGCGCGCGGTGCCTTTGCTTTCCCACCGATTTCAAAAGTGCCTTTCGGCAGGAAGAAAATAGCTAGAACTATCACGAACATTGCCGCGCAGGCGATGATTATCTTGGTCTTTGTGTTCATGGTCTCAATTTCGCCGTCAGATCCCTCCAGGCGTCGACCAGCGGAGATTGCTGGCCTGCGATGCGCTGCTGCGCTATTATCACTTCGGCTCCCGCGTCAGTGGGATTCTGCTGGCATACCGCTCCAGGGTCGCGCGCCTCTATAAATTTACATACATCAAACGAAGGGCCCTGATAGCTGACGCCGACGAAGTCGTGCCTGTCTGTCGAAGCTGCAGAGCGACCTGGCCTGAGAGAAACCCCTCGCTCAACAACACCGAACAAATAACGGTCGCCGTCCCGGGCAGCATAGAGCACGTCGAAATTGTTGCGCTGGCCGAAGAAACGGTAACCGCCCTTTGTCGTGGCATCGGAACCTATATCTGCGACTTTCGTGATTATGCGCTGTTTTCTGTGCGCCATCGCAGTGTCAAGAACCGCTATATCGCTGAAGGTCACCTCTGTTTCCTGCGGAATGAAAATCACCAATTGCTGGGCGCGGGTATAGTAAAGGCCGGGCACGTCGCAGGCCCCCCATTGCGCCCCTACGACATTCGCGCAGGTATCCTTGGAGACGTTCTCTCCGATTATTCTCGCGAAAGAAGGTTCGGACTCCAGGGCAGAGTTCAATGAAGTGCCCACTATCGAAATGCCCTTGACACGCAGGAGACAGAAGTTGTTGTAGCAAGGAGCTTCCTTGTCGCTGTTCTTTCCGGCGGCACAGACGCCTGGCTTTGACGCGAGTCCTTGCTTGCCCAGCACAGAGGGATCATTGAACATCCTGACTGGCTCGTCGCAATAGAGAGTGAACGGCTCGTTGGACAATGAACCCGTATCCACAAGACTCAACATGTTCAGCGCAAGAAGCTTGGTGCGCGTGGTCCAGTTGCCATCGCTGTCGCAATAATGATCCTCGATATACTGCCCAGCGCGTATGCAAGCGGGCTCGAAACCCTTGTCATAATACGAGATGACCTCATCGTTGTTCTGGATGTTGCGATCGTCATTGGTCGCCTTGACCAGACAACGGTTGAAGGTCGGCTCGAGTACGACCTCTCGGTCGCCTATGCCGCTCGTGACCTCGCCCTCGTCCTCATTGGACAGGTTTTCAGCAGAGCCGAAAGAGACTATGCGCTGTTCAGGACAATAGCCAAGTTGGGAATTGTCCCATGTGGCTTTCGGTGGCTTGTTGATCCACTGACCTCCGATGCAACGATAGTTGTCCTCGGGCTTCGGAAGGTTGATGGTGCCGTCGTAATGGGACTTGTTGATTTGTTCGAACACGAAGCCCGTGCCGTTCCAGCACATGTCATCACCGCAGCAGGTAATGTCGCGATAGCCAGTGATGTTCGGCGCCAGGCGCCATATCGCAGGAGATTGGCAGCGCCAGCGGTTGTTGGTGTCAGATGAATCCTGAACCCATTCGCCCCAGGGTGAGCACCAATAGTTGTAACCGGAAGTTCCGGGATACTTGGTGAGCACCGCGCAATTCGGATCGTTGACAAGGAAAATTGGATCTATGGTATTGTTCCGGGTGACGGAGCGCGATTCGACCTTGATGCGAACGAGCTGGTTGGAACTGCCATCCTTGTTCTGGAACAATGTCGCGCGCAGGATCAACGACGAACCGTCCTTGACAAAGCTCTGGCCGTTCCCTAATGCATCGAAATAGGGCTCGGATTGGGTTCTCGCGTCCATACCAATTCTCGCATCTTTCTCATTTGTGGCGTCCCAGCTTATGGTCCACTCAGTCAAATCAGTTATGGCATTGTCGTCCTTGAGATTGACTATCCAGGAACCTTCTGAAAGCAATTGCACGGCGATGTTGCCGGTGAAGTCTGAATAAACATAGGGTCCGGCGCCGACCTTGACTTCGGCGAGTTGCTCGCAGGTTTGCCGGTCGAATTTGTAGGCTATGCCGTCCCCCTGATTAATGCCCCAAATATTGCCAGCGCTGTCCTCTCCGACACCTATGGCGGTCGGCACCCTTGCCGAACAACCATTGGCAGTCATCTTCTTTATGCTGCCGCCACCGAAGCAAGTCGCCCAGACATTGTTATCGCTGTCTACAGTCAGACCTCTTGAATGCCACTGACCAGCACAACCCATAGATACTGTTCCCCCACCGTTAGGGCTCTGGTAACCTCCTCCGTTGAGAAGCTTCGCAAGATAAACCGTGCCTGCCTTGTTCGCCGCTATTCCATACATCGGGAAGGGAACGTTAGCGCTGCCAATGGTCCCGTTTGCGGTGATATAGTTAAGAATCTTGCCGCCACCAGAAGAAACCCAGATAGTACCGTCGCTGGTCCCAACCGCACCATAGGGACCTATGCCGACAGCATGGCTCGCTGTTACCGCGCCAGTCTCTGGATTGATTTTCTTCATCGTCTTGGAACTGAAATCGCCGGCCCAAATCGAGCCATCCTCGCCTATTGTCAAGGCGCGGACCATCGAGCCGATCTGTATCCTCTGCACGACGCACTCGTCGACTCCTGTCAGCAACGGCTTCATGTATTGAGTGTCATTGGAAAGGTTGAGCCCATATCCTCCAGATGGACCGTAGAAGCAACTGCCATTCTCGACATACAGGCATTCCAAAGGATCGCCCACCTCGGGCTTCTCGAACTTGGCCAGACTTCCTTCGCCGAATAAGTCGCTGTAAACCTCATCGGAAGTTATCTTTCCGTCCTTGTTGACGTCGAAAGATGTCTCGATCATGCCATTCTTATTACGGTCGACGCAATAGTTCGGGTTGCCCGCGATCTTGACAAGAGTGCCATCCCCCCTCGAGCCGACCCACGCGTTACCATACTTGTCTATCGCAGTGCGCGACACGTCGCGCGGCATCTTGTACCTCGCCACTTCCGCGTTCTTGTCCGCGTCGATCTTGCTGAGGGTGGCTTCGGCGCTGTTCGGTATCCAGACAAAATGCTGTGTCAAAGCCGGACGAACGTTGACCTCGGCATAACCCTTAAGCGCGTTGATGTTGTAAAGATAGCCAGTCTCAAAATCCTGACGGTCGTTGAAATCCCAGGACGCTGCACCAACCAACGGGATGCAAAACAACGATAACAACACAAGGCAGATGATTCTCATGAAACCATCTCCAGTATCCTATCAGCAGCCCAATACGAACCGTAACCTGCCCAGTCATATGGCTTCTCGCACTTATCCCTTATCCTATCATCGACAATCGAATCACAATGCGCAGCAATGGAATCAATATCTCCTTTGGCAATCCATTCCCGCGCCACATATGTCAGTATAGCCTCGTCGCGGCAATCCTGCAGTTCAAGGCCGCGCAGATTCGCTTTGTCGCAGGCAGTCACCTCGCCGGTGATCGCGCCTTCCTTTACGGCGGCGTATTTCCTGCAATTCGTAGCCAACCAGCCATCAATTATGGTGTCGCAGAATGCCGGGTCTTTCAAACCCCCAAGAACAGCATCCTCGAACTCGAGCTTCTGGGGCGCGTCCGGAATCGGCGCTATGGGCGGCTCGGCCGAGACGTGCGCGGTCGCGGTCTGCTCAGGACCTTGCCGCTCAGACGCAATAGTAGAGGAAGGCTCTGCCTCGAAAATCTGTCGTGGGAAAAACAATATGGCAAGAACAATCACGACTATGGCAATGACCGCCAGCAACAGGTTCCTCACCACAGGACTAACATTCATTCTATCGGGCCCCTTCCATAATCGCCGTAAAGCAGCGGATCATCTTCGGGAAGGGCGCAGCCGTGGAAAGTTCCATTTTGGTTTATGATGGACTTGTCATTCAAGCGACCACCATACTTGGCGAAGTTGGGATCGTCCTCCACCTCCTCGGCGACGAAACGATCGGTCTTGCCATCCCCCTTGACAATCACGCCGGCCCAGCAGCCAGAACCCTTGAATGGAGGAGTCAGAACGCCTTTCTTGTCCGGATCCACGTGCAGTGTTGGATCCCCGAAGAACTCAATGCCTTCCTCGCCGCAGCAGCGAGCGCCTGTCCACTTGACAGGTGTTTCGTTCTTCGGGCGCGTCGCGCCGGCGGCGATGCATCCTGCCTTGTCGCCATCAAGATTCGTGCTCCAGCGCCCGTCGCTCCTGCACCAGTAAGTCGATTTCACGCCTTCGGCCGGACCGTCCAGCCAGGCACCTGTCGCGAAAAGCCGCTCTGGATTTTCCACTGGCTGCGACAAAGCTGTGGCGCCGCCGGCGCATTCCGCGATGGTCCAGGCGCGCGTCGATGATTCCCGGCAAAGGTAGCCGTGTGTCTCGGTGGTCTTTTCCGCATACGGATCAAGGGCATCCTTGAAAATCGTGAACTCGCCGGTAGTCAGTTGAGGAGGCATGCCTACTTTGTTCAGTACCTGCTCATCCTTGCTGCAGATGACCCCGCCGGTGTTGACGTAGACCGCCTCACCGTTGTTTATTGGAACGTGTCCTTCTGGATTGAAATTGAAACGCACTATCCTGCCACCAACGTCGTTGTGGTTGTAGAGCCAGAACCACTGCGTCCCCTTGACACAGATTCCTCCGGCGGAACGGCGCAGGAAATCACCCTGAGGAGGAGCTTGCTGGTCATCTCCACAGCAACGCGCGCCGAACTCGGCGCCACCCCACCAGTCGAAACCACCGCGCTCACAGAGGTTCTGGTCGAAATCTTCGTCTGTAGGGACGACATATGTATAGGACAGCTCGAAACAGGACTGGGTGTTTTTGGCCTGATTGTTGTTGTATGCGAAGACGTTCTCTCCTGGCTGCAAAGGATAATCTGATCTTGATGTCGGGGCTAGAGGAGTGGCCGCGCCAGTCACCGTCCCTACGGTGTTCCCGTCCTTCTTTACTATGAGCGTGCCTGAACCGCTGACCATCCTTGTTATGATGCCCGTTCCTTGTGATGCTGTTTCAGGAATACGAAGAATGACGCTGCCCTGCCCCAGGCAGCCGCATTTGTCCCGCCATTTCTGCGGGCATTGCTGCAGGGTGAGAGGATTTTGCAGGTCGTTGTAGCTGCTAGGGTTACCGTACTCGACAGCGCCCCAGGCAACGCAGGACATGGTAACATAGCCATTAACTGCAGGACCTGCCTGGGAACAAGATTGGTAAATCGCGAGCGCTGGAGCCGCGCAAAGCAAAAACAGGATTACCGGAACCAAACCCTTCATGTTAACCCCTCTTTTATACGACTGCGAGGCCTGAATGGTTTTTATATCTTTGCGTCGATAACGAGGGAACGCTTTCTAAGAACCGTTCATCCCTAGAACGACGCCCAGGGATTGTAAGTCATGGGGGGCGCGCATACCATACGGATCGGACGCGCAGGAAGCCATAACCACATCGACTCCTGCCCTTCTGCAAAGCGAGACAATCTCCATATACCTGCCGAGCAGCACTGCCCTACCCTCACCCTCTGTCTCAAGCACGGAAGCGAGTGAAAGCACCACAGCTATCCCTTTCTTGGCGAGTATCCTCAACAAAGGCCGATCCAGGCCAGTGTCCCGCTCATTGAACCTGTCTTTCCCAACCTCGCCCAAACCAAGAATGTATTGAGGCGGGTTCTTTCGCTCGCAAATCGCCCTGTCAGCTTCGCTGCTTCTCAGTACAATCGGCAATCCGGTCTTTAGCGCGGCATCATACTCCTTAGGACCGCAGACGACGGCGCAGTTATCTTTTCCCGATGCCTTGCCGACAGGATAGATGAAAACAACATCCTTCAAGCCAAGGACGCCAGCCATTGCCGCCAGCTCTTGCTCATTTCCAGGAAAGACGAGGTCCATACGACGAAAAAAGCCAGAGTATTTAAAAACATTAGCGAGGAAATGCCATCATGGCAGACCGGGTTCAGAAGTTGCTCGCGCATTCAGGGGTGGCTTCGAGAAGGAAATGCGAAGAGTTCATAGCTGCCGGCAGAGTATCTGTCAATGGAAAGATTGTCGGGCTCGGCAGCACCGCATCCAAAGATGACGACATACGTGTCGACGGCGTCAAGGTGAACTTGGAGAAGATGGTCTACTTCGCGCTGAACAAGCCAAGAGGAGTCACCACCACGACATCAGACCCTTATGCAGACCGCACAATCCTTGATCTGGTCAGAGTCAACGAAAGAGTATTCCCGGCAGGCAGACTGGACAAGGACAGCGAAGGCCTAGTCGTACTGACAAACGACGGGGCATTGATGCAGGCAATAACCCACCCCAGTAAAGGAGTGTGGAAAACCTATCACGCCACCACCTGGAAACCATTCCCTGAAAGCTCGCTCGCGAAGCTCAGGAGAACAAAGATTGACGGAAAACTCGTGGACACAAAGAACGTTCGAATCATAGCGCCGGATACCGTGGAGCTAAGCATCCACGAAGGAAGGAAACACGTGGTGAGAAACCTGTTCGCCGAACTGGGATTCCCTCTCCGCAGATTGACAAGAATAGCCATAGGCACGCTGAAACTGGGAAGTCTAGGCGTGGGAGAATGGCGCGAGCTCAAGCCTTCTGAAGTCGAGAATCTGCGTAAAACCGCCCCCAACCCATAAGCTTTATAAACACCTGCCTGTGCCGCCGAAGCATGACAGCACCACGCCACAGGTCGAGGAGCATGCGAAGGGTGAAGGTAGTAACCCCCGGCGGTAAGACAGTAACTCATTATCGCCCGAGAAAGCACAACCGAGCCCAATGTGGAAAATGCGGAGCCGGCCTTCAGGCAGTTGCCACGGGCAGCAAGCCTATGATGAAGCGCTCAAAGAGCGAAAGGCGTCCGTCGAGGCCATATGGTGGAGTGCTGTGTAGCAGGTGCACACGCGCGCTGCTCAAGCAGAAGGCGCGCACCATCCCGGGATAGCGGCGACGCACCCCTAGCAGGAGGATGAAAAAATGACGTTCGACATCGGAAGGATTTGTGTGAAAATAGCAGGACGCGATGCAGGTTGCACCTGTATCATAGTCGATAAAATCGACGACCGGATTGTTCTAGTCGATGGGGAGACCCGAAGGCGCAAATGCAACGTTTCCCATCTCGAGCCCACTGAAAAGACGATCGAGATAGGACAGGGAGCATCGCACGAGGAAGTCATCAAGGCGCTCGGCATAAAGGAAAACAGGGGAGCCAAAAAGACCGCGGCAAAGAGACCTGGAAAGGCCCCTGCGCAAACTATCGTGAAGAAACCGCAGCGAAAAGCGACTCCAAGTCGATCTCCAAAACCGAAACCGGCATCTCCAGCTGCCATTCCGAAAGCACCTTAGGATGTATCTCTCCGATAACCGCGACTTCCCTATTACCTATCTTAGCGGAAGCGCATCGTCCGGGAATCGCCCAACCATTTTCGTTCTCGACCCAGCTGGCTTCAATACCTAAGGCGCAGAATAGCGCCTCGGCCAATTGCCTTGTCTCGGTGAAATCAACCCTTACGTGAGAGGTCGCGATGGCAATCGATTGTTTCTCCGCGACGCCGCATTCCGCGGACTTGTCCGGTGAGAAAATCGTGCCGCAACAGAAAATCCTCTGGGGGTAGTCACGATGTTTATTTGTGCGGAAGACTTCGAGCAACGAAGGAGTTATCCACGCGCGCAGGCAGTTGTATTCAGAAGTGCGCGGGTTCTCGAGCTTCACGACTGGCAAGGACGAACCGGAACGGACAGTCTGGTTGACCTCGCTATCAAGATGATAGGTACTGGTCTCGACCAGGCCAAGACCCGCAATCAAGTCCGCGACACGTTGTCGGAACACCATCAATGGGTTCTCCCCGCCTATGGTCGCCGCTTCGTTGTGCTCCGGATTGATATTGTCAAGGCCATACGCTATCAAGACCTCCTCAACCAGGTCTATCTGGTGCAGTATGTCGACGCGATAGGGAGGAATGATCGCCTTCTTCGCGGAATATCCAAGACCGGTCCTGGACAGGAGCCGCTTTATCTCTGTCTCATTCAATGAAAGGCCGAGCAGACGGTTTATGTACGCTATGCTGATCGGCATCGTGGTTGGTTTGAGAACGGGAGTTGAATACGAACCCGATGAATACGCGACCTCGACAGTCTTCACCTGGCCACCCTCGTCAACCAACGCGCACACTATTATCGAGAGCAGGTTATCCAGGAACTGCTGGTCGAATCCTGAACATTCCACGAACACGTCCTTGGTATCTTCGGTGACCCTGCCAGTGAGCGCGCTGTTTATTATCGGAGGCATGGAAAGAATCTGGTCGCTGGAATCGACGAAAACAGGATAACTTTTCTCACCTTCAAGCAGGTGAGCATACTGCTTGCCCGTCGGATGGGCGCTAAGTATCTGCGTGGCGGTCATCTCGCGCGAAGCCTCGAGAGGCATGAAGGATATCTCGGAAGGAGATCGAGACTCAAACCGCACTGGCCAAGATATCTTGTCGAGCGGATATATTCCGATGGCTGCCTTGCGCCGATTGCGGCAGTGGCTGACGTGCAGCTTCTCCTGCATCTGCACGATGTTCTTTATGCGTTCATCATCGAAGCGCAAACCCGTTACAACTGCGCAAGCTGTCCGCGGACGCACCTTGGAGACATTCCTGTTTACGATCACGCGATAATTGGATGCCTTCGGAGTGTAGGAACGTAGCCCGGTCTTTGAGCCTATCAGTGCGGAAATCGCCCTGGCCAATCCCTCCGCGCCGAGGAGGTCGGGCCTGTTCGGCTAACCTCTATTGTGACGGTCTTGGCATCCATGGCATCGCAGCCAGTGCCCAGACCTGCCAACACATCCGACAGGACAGAATCTGACAATTTCTTCCCGACCATCCGGTCGAGATGGGAACGCGAAATCTGGACAGTCGGCATCTCACATCACCCACGCCTTCGCTGTGCGAAGCTGTTCGAGATCGTTGCGATAGACATCACGGATGTCCTGGAATTTGTAATAGTCCAATATTATGCGCTCGAGACCCTGGCCCCAGGCAAGAACAGGTATGTCCTTGCCCAAAAGCGGAATGACTACCTCTGGACGCAATATTCCCGCGCCGCCCAGCTCAAGCCATTCTTTGCGAACAGGATGGAAAACCTCGACCTGAAGAGATGGTTCTGTGTAGGGGAAGAAAGCCGGCCTTACCCTGACCTGCGGGTAGCCCATCTTTCTATAGAACTCGCGCAGGTAACCGATAAGCTGTCTCAGATTAGCTTTCGGATCCACGACGATTCCCTCCACTTGATGGAATTCAAACAGATGCTTCCAATCCAGGGTCTCGTTCCTGAAAATCCTGTTGACTGTGAAGAACTTCGCAGGCAGGTCAGTGTCCTTCAAAGCAGCTATGGTCCTGGCGCTGAGCACAGTGGTGTGTGTCCTTAGCAGGACCTTCTTCGCCACGTCCTCGCTGTAGGAACCGCCCCATCCCTTGCTGCCCGTCTTTCCCCCGTTTTCGTGGACGGCCTTGACGCGCTTCATGATGTCGACAGGAACCT
Organism: uncultured Methanosarcinales archaeon; assembly: GCA_964434695.1. Classification (GTDB taxonomy): domain Archaea; phylum Nanobdellota; class Nanobdellia; order Woesearchaeales; family ARS49; genus CAYSVV01. Next base: position 1,200 of record CAYSVV010000001.1, on the reverse strand, counting down.
TGCTCACTCCCTTGATATAGAAAGTGTCCTGCATATCGCGCGCAGGATGGTCCTGTGGAACGAAAAGGGTGTCCAGATCCCAGAACGCGGACTGCACCATTCCCCCGCTCATCTCGACGAATCCCATCTCCAGCCATATCTTGCGGATGTAGGATGTCGCTTCCTCGACGAAATGTCTCCTGCCACCCGATATCCTGGGCACCGGCGCAGTTATGTCGAAACGCCGGAACGATTTGGATTTCCAATCGCCTGAACGAAGAAGTTCGGGCGTAAGCGCATCGATGAACTTTCCGGAACTGACACCCAACTGGAGCAGGGTCTCGCCCAGAGGAGTCATCGTCACCGTGCGGGTCTTCACTTTCTCGACGCCAACGATGTCCTTGCGCTTGCGCAAATCCTTCAGCGAGGCCTTTTCCCCGGCGGACAGGCTATCGACCGGTCTCGGGAAATCGCCCTTGAGAAAACCCTCTGCCGGAAGCTCGTGCGACTGGAGCTCGGTGCCTTTCTCGGTCAAAGAAACAACAAGATCCTTTTGTTTGGATAGCATTATGGCCGACATCGAGCGCAACACGCCGAGGCAGATGTTGGTCTCTTCATGGGTCAGCCCTGCCTTCTGCGGCAATTTGCCGATGGCAACAGGACCACCCAACAACGCATCAAGGAAGCGGCGCTCAGGAAGACTCTTCTTCCTGTAGGACTCGCCGTTGCCGCCCAGCAAGACCATCTCAGCCTCGGATATGTGCACCGAGACAAGCGCCTTGTTCTGCAGCCACTGGAGAGCACGCAGCACCTCCGTCTCGCTCAACCCCCCGGAGGAACAAATAGACTCCGGAGTGCTGTGCGAACGGCAAAGCGGGAGCACTTTTCGCTCCAGCGGATGCAACGAGTCAGCCAGCTTCTTTACGTCGACCATTAGCTATCACAATCACTTCGCTGCTGGCGGCTTCATGTTCTTCCACGCGACGTCGAAAAGGTTTTCGAGTGCGCCTGCGAAGAACGGAGTGTTCACCCAGACACCGATATCATAAGTAGGGTGAACATCCTGGTCGTTCATCACCATGAAGACTAGGTCTTTTCCGTCAACGACGCAGAAACGCGCGTTTCCGTCGCTGTGACGGACTTCGGCGACCCTGCTCAGATCCTTGGCGGCTTCCCTGTTCTCCTTGTTGATGGGAGCAGCTATACGAATCTTGACTCCCT